>NZ_CP133844.1:0-65947 GCF_031432995.1 Citricoccus sp. I39-566 | reverse complement strand
CATGGGTTGCTCCTTGGGTGGTGGGGGTCCGCGGCGCCAGCCGGTCGCGGTTCCTCTCCCCCGTTGTTTTTTGCCTGCTGGCGAGCTCGCTCGCTTGCCCCGGACGGAACCGGGGCAACCCGCAGGGCGGGCCCGGGGGAAGTTCTGCGAGGAAATAAGGGAGCTTGCGACCGCCGAGCAGAAGTTCCTCCGGGCCCGGCCCCGGAGCGCCAGCGGAGGGGCTTGCGCCGGTGGAGCCGGGGCACATAATCCGAAGGACAGCAGGCAAAAAAATAGGGCCCGTCAGGGCCCGGCCGGGGACGACGCCGTTCCGGCGTCCGCGGCCCACAGCCGGCCGCTTGCGGCCGACCGCATGCCGTCCTCCGAGCGCGCGAGGAGGACGGCCACCACCCAACCCACCACCGCGGCACCCCCTCATGATGCGTCGATGCGGCTATGCTCACGGCCGTGAAGAGGAGTCCGAGGCCGCACCCGGAGTGGGTGCTGATGGCCGACGCCGGCATTCCGTTCGCGATCATCGCCCGACTCAATGACATCGACGCCAAGTACGTGCGCGATTACGTGCGCCGCCGCGGCGAGGCGATCCGCGGCGGGCCGGCCCCGGCACCGGTGTTGGTGCATGACCGGCCGGTGCCCCGGCCGGTCGGGTACGCGGACACGGACCGGCGGTGGCGGGCCAGGCTAACCCAGCTCGAGGCGTTCCTGGCCGAGCACCACCGTCGCCCGCACTCACCCCGGAACGAGACCGATCGGGGGCCGGGGTCGGAGTGGGCGCTGGCCCACTGGCTCACCACCCAGCGCTCCAAGCACGGCGCAGGAAGGTTACTGGCCCACCGGATGAACGCCCTGGACCGGGTGCTGCCGTCCTGGCGGGTCGATGACCGCACCATCGAGAACGAGGCGAAGTGGCGACTCACCTTGGTCGAGGTGCTGCGCTTCCATCAGGAGCGAGGTCGTTGCCCCGCGAGTAGCCGAGTCGCCGACTCCCCTGAGCGCGTACTCGCGGACTGGCTCAGGAACCAACGCCTAGGTTCCCAGGCCGGGGAGCTCGGGGCGGAACGAGGCGCTTGGCTGGATCGGCAGGTTCCTTGCTGGCGCTTTCCCCGATCACCAGGAATGAGAGCGATGACATGCAAGCTACCCCTAGTTTCCGCGCTATCGCCCTGATATCACACAAATAGCAGTGAGATAGCGAGGGGGCCGAGCGATTATGCCCGAATTTCGCCCTTGATAGCCTCGAGCCCTCGCCTCAGGGCGCGGATCGCAGTGGCATGCTGACTCCGGTCGTCCATCTTGGCAACGGCGTCCAGCTCGGCGGCCAGCTCCGGATCGGGCCAGCGGATGAGCATCGTGCGCGCAACGCCCTCCGGCCACTCCCCCGCCGCCTCGCGACGCCCCGTTGAGGCGGACCGCGAGGACCGGGCCGGCGCGACTACAACACCCTCAGAATCACGAGAGTCCTGTCCACTCCCTACCGGTCGCTCGGCAGCCTCGCCGAAGGCTTCGATGACAGCCGACTTGGACCGCTTCTTGATTGCCATTACGCCTGGACCTCCGCTGCCAGCTCCTGAATCTCAGCCTTTGCCTTGGGGTTGGACCACTCCACGACCCCTAGGCCCTCACCCACCACATCGCGGTAGGCCTTCCGCTCGTAGAGGACCGTCTCCAGCGCGGTGATCTGCGGATAGTCCGCCAGGTACTCCCGAGCGTCCGTGCGTTCGGTCACGGAGGGATTCGAGGGGGCCTGGGCGATGAGTCCGCGAACCTCCAGGCCCGGATTGATGTCCATCGCCTGCTCGATCACGTCCGCCATGTGGCTCAAGGTGTCCAGATCGAATTGACTCGGGCGCACGACCACGATCATCTTGTCGGCCGCGGTCATAGCGGTGCGCATCTCCCTGCTGTCCTTGCCTGCCACGTCGACGATCACGACCTCATAGCGACCGGCCAGTTCAACCAGAGTGCCGTGAATGTTGCCCAGCTTCTCGAGGCAGACGATAGGCGGCTGGTGGCCCTGCTCCTCGCGATCAGCGTGCCATCGAGCCGCGGACCGCTGCTGGTCGGCATCGACCAGGCATACGTCCTTGCCCTGCCTTGCATACTCCACGGCGAGGTTTACGGCCACGGTGGTCTTGCCGGGTCCGCCCTTCTGGCTGCCGATGAGGAGGATCATATTTTCTCCACGCTTTCAGAGTGAAAGTACAGTGCTATCAGTAGCGAAACGCTATCGCCCTGATATCAGGGTAGTAGCACTCACAGCCGATATCAATATGACACTAGATAGCAGAGTGATATCTAGCTGACACCAGGGCGAATGCATGCTGGTGGGGGATAGCCCCCACCAGCGGTTCGGCAGCCGCGGGCACCTTCATGGCCTCAGCGACCGTGGTCGACGGCAGGCCTTCGACCAACCGAGCTTGGTACCCAAATCCACCGGCCCAGTCATACAGTGGTCGCGGCGTCCTCAGATTCGGCGTACGCTCGTTCGCGGTTGGCCTCGCGGATGCGCTGAAGCGCAGTGGAGTGCGAGCCTTCCCGCTGGGGACAGACGTAGAAGTGGGGGACAAGTACCTGACTGCCAGGCTTTTCGCCAGGGCGTTGGATGGCGGTGGGGCGGCCTGTCGAGATTCGCCATTGGCATTCCGGGGGCAAGCCAAAGGCATCGTATTCGCGGAGGTCGAAGGGGTAGCTCCGATCCCTCTCGGTGAAGATCCAGATGATCTGCAGCCCGCAGTATTTGCAGTGGCCGCGTCGGGGCTTGTGCCAGTGGTGGGGGTGCTCGTTGGTGTTGCCCAGGAGCAGGTCAACCAGGACATTCTGGGCAGGTTCGGGGTGCAGCATCACGGTCTCCTAGGATCGGGCCGGCGTGCGATTTCTGAGGCGAATCGGGAGAACGGACAACGACTGGCTGGCGGCCCGATTCGTTGACAGTCATGCCGCCCCCGGCGAAATGTACCTCGGGATGAGGCTACGGCCCTGACATACCGATGCCATATCATTGTGATATCAGAATGAAAGCACAGGCACTCTGATATCAAAAAGCCATCATGGTTCTCGCTTACGCGGCCCGTGCCGGGGCGGTAGCCCGTCGAGAGCCACGGCGCACAGCGCCGTTGCTCAGTTCGTGGCGTGCCTGCTGGAAATCCGCTTTACCGTCAGGACGGCGGGGATGGGCCCCGTAGGTGTTCGTGCCGAGTTGGGGAAGCAAGCTCAACTGACCGGGGCCGGCCCGCCTGCTCGCTGCGGCCCGCCGCGGTGCCTGCATCCAGACGCGCTCGGCCTGCCACCAGGCCCACAGCTCGCGCTCGAGCCGATACCTGGCGCTTCGTTCTGCCAGGCGTCCTTCCACGCCCAGCCGTTTGGCGGCGACACGGCGACGGTCTGCGAGGCTCCGGGACCATCCGGCGGGGGAGTGGCGGAGCAGGCCGACCTCGGTAAGGCGGTCCAGCAGGACAGCTGCGTGGTCGCTGGTAGTGCCCAGCTCTTGGGCGAGCTGTGTCAGAGACCGAGGAGCTGATGTAGCCCTGGCGTAGAGGTTGCCTGCTGCATGGCCGAGGCCGGGACCCAAGGTGAAGACGTCGTGGGTGCAGGCCAGAGTTCTGTAAGTGAGGGATTCAAGCAGGGTGATTCGTTCAGCGGCCCCGGCCCCTGCGGGGCGCGGGTCCGCTTGTGACCGACCACTAGCCTGCTCACTGTGGATATCGCGGTGGGGGTTCAGTCTCCAGCAAGCGCCACGGGATCCTTCGGCCTCACGGACCTTGCTGACCCATCCGTCCGCCGCTAACCGGTGCAGGGCTACTCGGGCCGTCTCACGGCCGAGGCCTGCCAGCAGCCCCAGACGGCGGATATCCGCCTCGAGGTCCGGGGTGAGGGCTTGGAGCGCCAGAACAGACAGGACATCGAGCACCCGGCGGTCAGCGGGTCCGCGGCCGCGGGCCCAACGGCCGGCCGCGGCGTCAGCGCGGCTCTGCACATCACGGACGTGGGCGGCGATGGCGTCGGCACGGGCGTCAAAGGTGGGGTCATCACCGATCTGGCGGGGTGTGGTGGCCACGTGAGACACGGCCTTGGCCCACTGCCGGGCCAAGGTGGCGGCAACCCCCCGAGGATCGCGTCGCATTCGTTGGGTGCCGGTGCCAGTGGAAAGCCGGTAAGTACGCAGGTGCTCTAGGCCAGGGCTAGCGCTGACAAGAGCAGCGATATCGGCATGTCTCCAGCGGGCAGAAGCGGCCCCGATGAGCACACGCCAGAGAACCGCCGAGGCGTCTCCGTTGGAGGCGTCCTCGTTGAGTGCTCCCTTGCTGACGGCGGGAAGCTCACGGCGAGGGCCCGGCAGGTAGGGGTGGCCATGCTCGTCCAGCGGGAGGGGCCGGTGGGCCTCGTGAGAGCCGATTGGTTCGGCGGCTCCGACGAGCGTGGCCAGCTGCTCAACCACTTGGCGGACGGCGGCGGCAGTCCCTGTGGGATTCAGCAGATGGTCCAGATCCCCGGCGAGGACGGCTGACGTGCCTCCGGCGCGGTGGGGGGTTCCGGGAGGACGGACGCACCCGGTGGCTGGGTTCGTCAGCGGCGCCAGGTCGAGGGTGGGGCACAGGTGCCGGGCCAGGCGGGCCAGAGTGGCAACGGTGTCCGGGTCAACGGAGTCGGCCACGGCCGTCCAGACGTGGCGGCCGCCGGAGGGCCCGGACGCACAGACCACGGGGGAGAGGCCTACCCCGGCGAGCAGTTGGGCCAGAGTCTCGGCATCGTGCGCAGCAGCAACAGCGCTTTCAGGGGTCTTGGCATCGAGGTCGAAGGCCAGCAGGCGGTAGCGGTGGTCGCTGGCGGTTAGGTACACCGCCCAAGGATGGGCCGGGGCGTCCCCGGCGATGCGCCGATGGCTGACGTACTGGTTTAGCACCGTGCCACTAGCGTCGGCCACCGCCACGCGCACGCTCGGGCGCGGGCTCAGGGCACGTGTCAGGCTCCACGCTGCGCCTCGGTCGCCAAGAGATGCATTATCGCGCGCTGTTGTTATGATGGGGTCACCTCCCGGGGTCGCCTCCTGGGTAGACAAAAGGAAGTACCGGCTGCCAACCGGGACTTTTCACATCGCTTGATCTGACTGGGTCGCCAAACTTTCGACAGATCAGGCATTCAGACTCCGAACCCCCGCCCGGCCAAGGGCGGGGGTTCGCTGTATTTAGGCGGTGCGCCGCATGGGCTCACCTCCGGGTCGGTGCGGCTCGGCCAGCAGCAGCGCGGGGTGCCTGGGCAGGTCCCAGCCGACAGGGATGCCGGTTTCGTCGGGGGTGCCTGCTCGGATGGCGGCCTCAATGACAGCCCACTGGGGGGCGTCAGCCGCCGCCGCGTAGGCGTCAATCTTTTGTTTGACATCAGGGCTGATGTTGACCTGGATCCCCACGGTGGGAGTGCCGCGCTTGCGCCGATTGGGACTGGACATGGGACCACCCTACATAGGAAGTACTAGATCTAGATCATGCGACGCGCGTGCATTCAACGGCTCCCAGGCGGTGGTTGAGCATGCGCGGAACATGTTCCGAACTATACTAGTCATAGACATCCGACGACGAGGGACACATGGAGCGATTGCGCGCAGAGGCCCAAGGTGCCTTCGATGCCTTGCACCTGCCGCCACGGCTCACGCTCGAGGCCTTGATCGCTCACGTTGAAGCGGTCCGCGGCCGTCGAATGAAGATCATCGAGACCAGCAAGTTGGCGGGCAAGGCCATCTGTGGGCTGTGGGTGCCCCGGGAAGACGTCGATGTCGTCTACCACTCGGTCACCCGGGGCCGACTGCACCGCCAGCAAATGGTGCTGCATGAAATCGCCCACATGATCCTGCGTCACGATGAAGCCAAGGAAGCGACGTGGCAGGGGATCAGCGTCTTCAGAGAAATCTCCGGTGAGGTAGTGCAGCGGGCTTTGGCACGGGGAGACTTTCGCTGCGATCTGGAGGTGACCGCTGAGTACTTGGCGGACCTCTTGGCGGCCGCAATCCGAGACAGCGCCAGAGAAGAAATCTGCGGATATGGAGCACTCTTCGAATGATGGCGATCCTAGTAGCGGCGCTGATGTGGAGCCTCGTGCTCATCCTGATGCTGCGTGCCAAGCAGCGGCCTGACAACACGCTCCTGTGGTCGGCTGGCGTCATCGCGGTCTCGATGACCACGAATATCGAGCTCATCTACCTTTGGGCGTCCACGTGGCTGCCGCCGAACGCGCTAGATCTGTGGGCGAATCTCTTGTTGGTGGTCGGCGTGGGTTATCTAGCCTCCGCCATTCGCCGAGGAGCCTCCGCTGCCGGCATGGCTAGGGAAGGGGAGGCGAACCGGACCCGTGCCGCGGCCGTCGTGACCATCCTGGTCATGGTCCTCGCCTTCTCGCGCATCGACGCTCCTGAGCCTTCCACCACCTTCATGCTCGACTACGGTGACCAACTGGCGGCCGGCCTGTATTCGGCCGTGCAGTACGTCTTCATCGGTGGTGTGATGCTGGGGACGCTCGCTACCTGCGTTCGCAACGTGCCTCGCATGATCCAGCCGAGGTTCAGGATCGGGTTTACCCTCACGGGGGCCGGGTGCGCGGCCGCCTTGGCGCTGTGCCTGTCTGTGGTCATCATGGACGTCAGCCACGTGGCCGGACAACTGGAGCTCATGCGCAGCCTCGGGTATGTCTACGACTATCTGTTCGTCGCGACGATGGGCCTCCTGTGTGGAGGACTCTCGGTTCCTCCGCTCGTGCGCCAGGTCCAGGTGATGCAACGACTGAGGAAGATCCGCGCGATCGAGCCAGAGGTCCACCGTCTCTGGACCGCGACCGTGGCCCAGACCCCGTCAGTGAGCCTCGTCGGGAGCGGAAGGCACGTGAGGACTTCACCGTCGCGGGGACCCTCCCAGGCGACCGAACGCCTCCATCGGATGGTGGTTGAGATCCATGACTGCCTCAACGTGCACGGCGAGGCCGCGGATCGGGTCTCGAGTGCTGACTGGAAGCACCTCCAGGATGCGGAGACGTTGTGCCTGCGGAAAGGCGACGCCTCATGATGCCCGGTCCGCGTTTCCTCCTCGGGGGTGCCTGTGTCTGTCTCGCCCTGACCGCGGCACTGGGACGGGTGCTCCGGTCGCGAGTTACTGATGCTCGCCAGGCCGACCGCTTCATCGAAGTGACCGAAGTGGGCGCCGATGCGGCGGGGGAGTGGGTGACCTTTCCAGAGGGCAGCTTCGCCGCCCACCCCGGAGAGCTGGACCTCGTGACAGCCGGCGGTCGGCAGCGACTGGTGTTGGGCCCGCCGGAAGTGCACATGAAGACGATCCGCAGACGCGTCGTCGCCGGGGACACTGCGCCATTGCGCACGGAGGGGAGGGGCCGACTTGGCGGCCATCTGGGAGAGACACCGGCGGCCTTCGGCCTGCCGTACCTCGAGGTTGAGGAAGGCCCTCAGCGTCTGTGGAAAGTGGGCGGCCGCCCCGGAGGTCGCGAGAACGTGTGGGTCATCCACGTGCATGGTCTAGGCAGCAGGCGAAGCCAAACGCTGCGGGGCGTCAAGACCGTCGCAGGCCTCGGGTTCACCTCTCTCGTTCCGACGTATCGGACCTCGCTCGATGCCCTGGCGACCTCGCGTCACAGCCACCTCGGCCTCACCGAATGGCGGGACGTGGCGCGCGCCCAGGAGCATGCGTTGGCAGCGGGCGCGAGAGACATCGTGTACGTCGGATGGTCTCTAGGAGCCTCGATCGTCCTCCAGACTCTCCATCGTGCGCCGAGACCGGAGGTGCGGGGGGCCGTCCTCGTGTCGCCGGCCCTGGACTGGAAGTCGATCACCCGGGCGGCTTTGGCGGGCCTCGGGGTGCCCCGCTGGCTGGCCCGATGGGCCCTCGCGGGATTCAACCTGATCCGCTGGGGCGAGCCCTACGTCCGCTGGAACGAGCTTCCGGGCGTCTCGGCAGGGACTGATCCTCAACTGCCGTTCTTGGTGTTCCACGGCACGGCGGACCGAAGCGTGCCCGTGGAACTGTCCCGGCAGCTGGTGGAACGAAATCTGGGCCACGCGCGACTGGTGGAGTTCGATCGGGCTCACCACACGCTTGAATGGAACAGCGATCCTGCCTTGTGGGACCGTGAAATCGAATCCTGGTGCGAAGGCTTGGGCCTCTTGGTCGGTACCCCCGCCGATCTCCTCAAGAAAGTAGTGGCATAACCATGGCAAGCGAAAGTGAAGCGGCGCGGAATCTCCGGGCGTCCCAGGTGCTGAGCCGGAAGATTGGGCTCCTGCTCGACGTGATGACCACCTCCGAAGGGAGGAAGTTCGAATTCCACGATATTGCCGAGGCTCTGGCCCAGAAGGGCGTCAAGCTGTCCCGCACTCGGTGGCACCACCTCAAAGTGGGGGACTCGACGGTTCCTCAGCCGCGCGAGCTCCTCGAAGCTCTCGCGGATTTCTTCAACGTCAACCCTGCTTACCTGCTGACCGAAGATGGCCCCTTGCCTGAACGTATCCAGCATGAGCTGGAACTGCTCGCGGCCATGAGGCGCGCTCGAGTCCGCGAGTTCGCCACTCGCACGCTGGCGGATGTGGACGATGAGACCTTGGCGGCTATTGCTGCCCTGCTCGAGGACTCCCAGAACCACTAGGGACGAGGCGCCCGTCAAGCCCTCTTCAGGTCGGGTGCCGCCCCGATGGCACGGTGGGTGATTCGCCGCTGAGGCGGGGAGGGACCGCGCCCTCCCCGCCCGGGGACCTCACTCGGCCGGGCTGACCAGCAGCGCCTCTACATCGCTGAGGGTGTATCCCCACGTGACCAGCGTTTCGAGGTATTCGGTGTGCGCGCTCGTGGGGTTTCGCCAGCAGTCTTTAGCCATGGTGTGCTCGATTCCCGCCAAGCACATTGCGAGGACCGTGTGGTCTGGCTTCCGGTTCGTCTTGCGAGTGTGATCGGACAGGGGGGCGTAGGCAGTAGCGGCCACAGGCATGCCGAGCAGTTCTGCGGCGAGAGGCTGGGGGGCCCGGTAGAGGTCATATGCCCAGGCCGTGATGGCGCGGGCGACGAACTGGGAGGCGTCCGCCGGCAGCTTGGTGGCCGCCAGCATCTTGATGAGGAATGCCCGCCGCACCTCGCTGGCGGCCACCATTGCCTTGTTCCGCTCGATGAGCTGCTGTCGCTCCGCCTTCTCTTCGTCGGTCATGGGACCGCTCCTGACGGTGCTTCCATAGCCGGGGGCCTCACGGTATCCAGCCTCCTGCCACCCAATGACCACTGGAGCCTCGATAACCTCGTCCGCTGCATCGTCGTTCCAGGAGTGGCGGATGGACAGACGTACGGCGTTAGCCTGCTCCGCGCTGAGGCGTTCGCCGGCGGCCGTGATGAGCCTGTGCAGAGGAACCCAGTCGTCGTGGTCGGTGACTACGGTCTGTCCTGCGGCTTCGAGGGCAGCTTTGCGCACGGCCAGCAGTTTCTGTTCGGCTCGACGCTTGGCATGGCGACGCTCCGCATGCTCGAAGTGGCCTTCACCGCGTGCTGCGGCGTCCAGCAAGTCCGCAGTGGCTTCCGCGTCGTCTTCGTACTCCGAGAGGGTGGCCGCCTGGAGGAGGGTCAGGCCCTGATCCAGTGCGCTGGTGCCTTGGGCCGAGGCGAGGGCCGTCAAGCCTGCCCGCACGGTGGCCTTGGGCGTGGCTGTGCGCTTGGCGATCTGCTCCGGGCTGATGCCGAGCAGGGAGAGCTGGTGGAAGGCCTCAGCCCGGTCCCGCGCCCCCAGCGCGGCCCTGTGGTCGTTCTCCACCATCTGCTTAGCCAACCGGTCTGCTTCGTCAGGGTTCTCAACGATATACACAGGGATCTCGGCCACTTCGGCCTCCACGGCCGCGAGGGTTCGACGCTGGCCCATGAGGACGTGGAGGGCACCGCCTTTGTCACAGGCGGTCACGGGCTGAAGGACACCGTGCTCACGGATGGAAGCGATGAAATCGGCGCCAAGCTGAGCTCGCGTCCGGACATTGGTGTCCACGGTCAGTGTGGTCGGGGGGATCATCTTCAGGGTCTGCGTGGTCATCTGTGCTCTTCCTTCTGGGTCTCGCTCCGGTGTCAGCGCCGTGTGGCCTCAGCCGTTGCGGGTGGGCTGGTACTCGTGAACGAGCGTCCAGGTGCCGAGGGGAACTTCGCAGGCTGCCTCTCGGCAGACCTCATAGGTCCCCCCGACGGATACGTCCGGAAACCAGTGCGAGACCCACGGGTCCTTGCTCATCCACGTGGTGGCCGGGTGCTCGGGGCAGCGGAAGAAGACCTTCATTGACCGGTCGAAGTACTGGACCGCGGAGAGAGGGGTGCCAACCGGATATGAGGCGATAGCGTTCATGGGTTGCTCCTTGGGTGGTGGGGGTCCGCGGCGCCAGCCGGTCGCGGTTCCTCTCCCCCGTTGTTTTTTGCCTGCTGGCGAGCTCGCTCGCTTGCCCCGGACGGAACCGGGGCAACCCGCAGGGCGGGCCCGGGGGAAGTTCTGCGAGGAAATAAGGGAGCTTGCGACCGCCGAGCAGAAGTTCCTCCGGGCCCGGCCCCGGAGCGCCAGCGGAGGGGCTTGCGCCGGTGGAGCCGGGGCACATAATCCGAAGGACAGCAGGCAAAAAAATAGGGCCCGTCAGGGCCCGGCCGGGGACGACGCCGTTCCGGCGTCCGCGGCCCACAGCCGGCCGCTTGCGGCCGACCGCATGCCGTCCTCCGAGCGCGCGAGGAGGACGGCCACCACCCAACGGATGGGCTGGTCAGAGGTGTTCAGGACCAACGATGATTCGCCAAGGATTTGGCCCGAAAAGTCGGGCGGTGTCGTTACTGGAGCTGCTGGTCGGTCCAGTTGCGGATGATAGGCCCGGTCTTGTCCTGGGTGACCTGGAAGGTCATGTGTGCGGGGTCGGGGGTAAGGGTCCAGCCGTCCTCGGAGCGCCACGTCCAGGAGGCCACGACGTAGTAGGTCGTGGTGTCGCCGTGGGCGTAGGTGTCGGTGATCTGGACTCGAGGGGTGCTGCTGGCCTCGCGTTCGGCGGCCTCCCACCAATCCCGGGGCAGGGCTGGCTTGGCGGGGGTGACGAAGATGTCCCGGTACTCGGCCACGAACAGCGGCAGGGCCCGGCGGTAGCCGTCGGTGGGCGAGACGTCGGTGGTGGTGTCCCAGGTGGTCATCACCTGCGCGGCGGTGGTGACGAGTTCGTCGGCGCTCATTCCCTTGCGGTCAAGCTTCCTGGTCGAGGGCACGGGGGAACTCGAGGCCGTGGTGGGCGGGGCGGTGGTCTCCCAGGCCCGGCCAGTGTCGGGCTCGGTGGGAGTGGCGGACGGGGGCGCGGCAGTCTCCGCCATGGCCGCGGTGGCGTCGGGGGCTTCCGGCTGGGTGGTCCGGTTGACGGCGTAGACGATGCCGGTGGTGAGCAGGGCGATGACGGCGACGAGGCCGGTGAGGATGAGGATGAATCGGGTGGAGCGCATGTGAGCTATTCCTGGGTGGTGGCGGGCAGGCGGATGTAGCCGGGCACCTCGTGGGCCGGGGTGCGGGTGACCGAGTAGGTGTTGGGTGTGGCGAGGTTGTAGTGCTCGATGATGGCGGTGTCTCCGTCCACGGCGGCGACGAAGCCGACGTGGCCGTAGCCGCCGCCGATGTCGTCGTATCCCCACCAGGCGATGTCCCCTGGACGGGGATCGTCGGTGTGGAAGGTGACGCCCTCGGCTTGGGTGAGGATGTCCTTCCAGGACCCGGCCCCGTTCTGGCCGGGGCCGTAGCCGACGCCGAGGGCGGCGAAGGTGAACGGCGGGTCTCCCTGGTCCTCGCTCCAGCCCAGGGACTGGTTGATGCGCCACATCACGAAGTCGGTGCACTGGCGCTGGGTGTGCCCGAAAATGCTGCGGGCGTGGCCCCACCCGTCGACGCCGACCGGCTCCCGGTAGGGGTAGTCGTCCACGCCGACGCCGGCGACGGTGAGCTGGCCCAGGGAGTCGCACAGGCCGGCGCCGCCGGTCCCGCCGGCGGCGGTGGTGATCTTCTGGACGTACTGCTGGGTCTCCTGGAATGGGGGGATGCCCTGGTGCTGCCGGACGGCGCCGGGGCCGGCGTTGTAGGCGGCCAGGGTCAGGCGGATGGTCTCGTTCTCGTTCTGGGCCAGCGGGGCGACCTGGGCGCGGAGGTGCTTCATGTACCGGCCTTGGGCGGCGATGGCTGCCCGAGGGTCGAAGGGGTCGGCCCCGTTGCCCCATTGGGCCCAGGTGGCGGGCATGAACTGGGTCAGGCCTTGGGCTCCGACCGGGGAGACCGCGCGGGGGTCCCACCGGGATTCCTGGTCGATCTGGGCGGCAAGGATGCCGACGGGGATGCCCGAGTGTTCCGCGGCTTCGGCGAGGTCCTGCTGGTATTCGGCGGGCGCGGACCCGGTCCCGGCCTCGGGGCGGCAGACCCCGCCCTCGGCCGCGGGACCGTCGAACACGGCCAGGGTGAGCAGCAGCAGGACCGCGCTCAGGATTAGCCCGAGCAGGGCGGTGCCCAGACAGCCCAGCCCGGCGGCGGACTTGGTCAGCATCGGCTCACATGCCCTGAACGACGGCGGCCGTGGCCCGCAGGTAGGCGTCCCGGGTGGCCGGGGCCAGGGCCTCCCAGATGATCTCCCCGCCGTCGTCCAGGGTCCGGTCGTACGGAACCACGACGACGGAACGGACCAGACCCGCGAGGCTGTTCTGGATCTCGGCCAGGCGTTGGGTGGAGGCGGTGCGGGGCTGGGTGATGATCGCGACCCCGTTGGCCAGCTTCTCCCCGTAGCCTTCAGCCCGCAGGGCGTCGATGGTGGTGAAGGCCCGGCGGGCGGCGTCTTCCTTGTTGGAGATGGCCACGACCAGCACATCGGCCACATCGACGGCGGCCTGCCAGGGCTCGGCGGTGGAGGCGTTGCCGGTGTCCACGATGGCCAGTTGGTAGAACTGGCGCAGCGCGGCGTGCATCCGGCGGAAGGCGGTGGCGTCGATGACCTCCTTGGTCCCGGCCTCGTTCTGGGAGGCCAGCACGTGGAACTTGTTCTCGCCCTGGGGGCGGATGTACCCGGCCAGCTTGTCGGCGTGCTCGGGGGTGGTGAAGTCCTCGATGTGCTCCAGCAGGTCCAGGGCAGTGTGGGAGTGCGCGGCAGGTATGGCCCGGTCGCCGAGGTTCCCGGCGTTCTCGTTGTTGTCCCAGGCCAGCACCATGCCGCCGCGGACCCGGCCGAGGGTGGCGGCCAGTAGGTAGGTGGCCGTGGTCTTGGAGGCCCCGCCCTTGATGTTCACGACCACGGCCGTGCGGTGCCCGGGCAAGCCCTTTTGCACGGTGGCGTGCAGCGCCCGGGTCCGTCGTTCCCCGGCGCTGGGCGCCAGGCGCAGACCCAAGGTGCTGTTCAGCGCCCCGCGCCATCCGGTGTGGGCCGGAGCCAAGGATTGGCGACGGTTCTGAGTACGGGTGGCGAAGGCCTGGGCGGTGGACACGGGCGCGGCGGACTCGCCGGAGACCGCGGCAGGCAGGGGAAGGTCGTTGGCCTCAGTCCCGGGGCCCGGGTGGGTCGCGGGGGTGTTCGGCGCATCCGGTCCGGTGGTCACCTGGGCGGGGGCCGGCACGTAGCGGTGCGCGCGCGCCCCCGGCAGGCGGCTGTCGATCGTGATCGGGTGGCCGGTCTTGGTGGCCATGCCCTGGCCCAGCTCGCCCAGGGTGCTCATGGTCACGGCGGAGAGCCGCTGGCCCTGAGCGTCGGTGAGATGGAAGTCGCTGTACTCCAGCTGGTAGTCCGGCACGCCTGCCTTGGATGCGGGGGCAAGCTGGCCCTCGACCAGTTGCCACAACCCGGAGGCGAACCCGGGGTCGGTGGCGTGGGTCTCGGCCAGGGCAAGCAGGGGCACGGACTGGTGGGAGTGCCCGGCGATCTTCGCCGTGGCGGCCTCCAGGGAACCGGCCTGGACGCGGGTGCCGGTGCGGTCGACCAAGGTGACCTTCGCATTGAGCCACAGGGTGCTGGTGGGGACCATGGGTTTCTCCTTCACGGACGGGGGCTATCGCCAAGAGTTCGTGGGGCCGGGCACGGGTGTGTGTCACACGAGAACGGCCAGCGGTCCCCGGAATCCGGTGGCCGCTGGCCGTTCTCGCGTGAGGGGGCGCTATCCACGCGCCCTCACCGGGCAGCGAGGGATGGCGAGTCGAGGTCGGGCGTCGGAGAGGCCAAGGACTGGCGGACCTCGACCGCGGCCTTCTTGATCCGATCCGGGTCGAAGCCGCTGAAGCGCTCGGTGGGGGTCTCGATGACGGGCATCTGCTGGAACCCTGCCGCGCGTAGTGCGGCCAGCTTGGGCTGGTTCTCCTCCCGCGCCAGGTCGATGTACTCGTACGGGACGTGCTCTCGGTCCAGCAGGACGGTGGCCCGCGTGCACTGCACGCAGTCCCGGGTGCCGTTGACGGTGATCATGGGGTCCTCCGCGGGGAACAGGGCTGGCTGGATGGTCGTGGATGGCTGCAGGGTCATGGGGTCCTCAGAACGGGTTCTCGGTGGCGACGAGGTCGGCCTCGTCGATGGCGGTGGTGATCAGGGTCAGGAGGTCATCGACGGTCAGGTCCGGGTCTCGGGTGTTGTCGATCCACCAGCCGGCCCGGACCAGGGACTTGGCGACCTCGATGACCTGACCGGCGTCGAAGGCCGGCCGATGCGAGTCGGCCGCCTCGATGAGGTCCGTGAGCACCTGGTAGCGCAGGCGCGTCGCCCACGGCACCTGTCCCTCCGAACCGGTCAGTTCCGGCAGGCCGTGGTCCTCCTCGAATCCCTGCGCCTGGACCGGCAGGTCCCGGTTGTCCCTGTCGAGCTCATCGCGCCGCGAGGCCTTGAAGCACCGGGAACAGATGAAGTTCTTCCCCAGCCCGAATGCCTTGGCCCTGCGCTTGCCGGGAGGCGTGGACGCGAGGTCCTTGGTCTCGGTGTGACCGCACTTGAACTGGATGGGGAGGTGTGTCGCGATTGCCATGGGGCGACCTTTCGTGGGCTGCCTCCAGTTCGACCGCCCAGACTCGCGTGCGTGTCTTTGCAGGACGGTTCAGGTAGTCCAGTTGCTCTGGAGGAAGGTCGAAAACAGCCATAGGGCTCCACACCCAGCGATGTACCAGAGGAAGGTGAAGTCGGGAGCAGCTCCGAACCATCCCACAAGGCCAAAGAGCAGACCCAAGAACGAGATGGTCTGGATTAGGCCGAGCACGAGGCTTATCGGTCGCGTTGCTGCAGCGACTAAGAGATATGCGGCCGCAGCGATGAACAGCAAAAGCATGACGTTCTCCTGAGTGATGGCATGTGAGGCCTTCCAGTACGGACCAAGCGATCCGCCTCAAAGCCTCTCGACAACCTCTAGTCTAGTCGCTGAGAGACTGAAGATATAGCACTAGCGACTCACAAAGCGTGTAGAGAGACTAATTGAGCTTGCCATCACCTTGGCGATCCTTTATGGTCGATATGTGAGCCAGCACAGCCGAAAATGAATGCATGAGCTATCAGAAGCAGCTAAGAGCAAACGTCCTGGCCGAACTCAGCCGACGTGAGATCTCACAGACAGAGGCAGCCCACCAGATCGGAATGCCGCAGACCGCTTTATCAGCCCGACTACGAGGCCGGATTGACTTCCGGATCGGAGAACTGCTGGCCCTGTCGCACCTTCTTGGCGTGCGGCTGGAGGTTCTGCTCCACGGTCTGGAGGAGAAGGACGACCGCTTCACCTGACCATCACATTGGGGGACTAAATGAAGGGCACTGAAGTGCAGGTGGCCGCACCAGCCGGCGGCCCCGGCGCCACCTTGACCGAACTCGCCGCACGAGAACTCACCGGTCGGATCAGGACTGGGCTGAGCGACGTTTACAGGCTCATCCAAGCGGCCTATCGAGGAAAGGCGTGGACTGCACTGGGCTACTCGTCTTGGGACGCCTACGTGGCGGGAGAGTTCGGCAACCTAAACCTTCGCCCCCCAAAGGAATCTCAGGCGGAAGTCATCCGGTCCCTCCAGGAGTCCGGCATGAGCGTCCGAGCCATCCGCTCTGCAACCCAGCTGGGATACGGCACGGTCCAACGAGTCACCTCAGCCTCCAAATTTCAGGAGACCGAGGGGTCAGGTGATCCAACTGGATCACCTGACCCCTCTCGGTCACAGGGCCGGGACGGGAAGATGTACCCCTCGCGCCAAGCCGCTCCCGGCCTTCCGCTCGTTCACCCCGTGGTGGAGGGTGAGATCGTGCCGGACGAGTTGCCGGGGCGCATGTCCGTAGAGGACGTACTGGCCTTGCCGGCTGATCTTGCGGGCATCGAACCGCTGAACTTAGAAGAGCGCGCTGGCCAAGGCCGTGAGCGGGTGGCCCGGGTCCTGCGGGAAATCCACGGTTCCGGAGAAGCGGCGCTGCCCCGCACGATCAAACTGGCAGGTCAAGTCGCCGGTCTCATTTCACCGGTCACAGGACAGTCAGAGGTCTCGGACGATGAACAGCTCGAATTGATGCGCGTGGGTTCTCGCGCCGCCAGGGCACTGACGTTCATGCTCAGGCAGTTGTCCGGTGCCCTGAAGTCCAGCGAAGAAGTGGCGGACATCAGGGACAATCTGCGCGATTCCGCAGACGAGATGGACAGCATTCTGGAGCCCCTCGAGGTGACCCGGTGACATCCTCGAACCAGCTAGCTGCGCTTCCGACCCACCTCGATGGTGAGCGCATCCACTTCGCTCGCGCCTCAGAGGCAGAACACCTCCAAGATGCTCCAGCGTCCTTTTCAGGAGCAGCGCCCAAGCGGGTCAACCCAGACGACGGGCGGTTCATCCGGCTCGTGGTGGCTGGAGTGGTCATCGCTGGGCTGGTCGCTTTCGCGATCAGCTTCACAGCACTCTACGAAGTCGCAGAGTGGCTCGGCATCCCTCCCTACATGTGGTGGGCGGTGCCCGTCTTCATTGACCTTGCAATCCTCGTGTACGCCGCATCCGTGTTGGTCCACAAGGCGCGGGGCGAGCAGACCTGGCCTTCCTGGGCTGCCCTCGGCACGTTCACGGCATTGTCCGTCTTTGCCAATGCCTCCCATTCCGTGAGCAGCCCGCAGGCTGTGCCGTGGCAGGGCGTGGTCGGAGCGATCATCGCCGGGATGGTGCCGGTTGCCATCTTCGTAGCCACCGAACAGCTCTCGCGAGTGGCGGTCGAAAACCCCGCCTCTAGGAGAGCTGAACTCCGCGAGCAAGCGCAGATGGAACAAGCACGTGCAGAACGTGAGCGAATTCGCGCGAACGTGCTGCTGGAGAGGGAGCGGCACGAACGACAGGTCGCGAACGAGCGGGATGCAGCAGACCGAGCCGCCGAACTGGAACGAGTCCGGCACCAGGCCGAAATCAATAGGGTTCGCGCGCAGGACGAACCGCCAGAGCGAGAGGCTGTACCGCCCACACCTACGGCCGTTGAGCGGTTGGAAACAGGGAGCGGACAGCCGCACGAAGGACCTTCCCCCGACGGCAGCGCAACCGAAGTCTCGAAGACTCAGCTCCACGTGGTGAAGGCCGGCAGTGCGAACTCGCCCAACGCCGCACCTCCGGGCGCGGGGAGTCTGAACGAGGTGGCCGAGTTCGTCGCCCAGCAGACAGCGAAGGGAGTCGAGGTGACCTCCACAATGCTGGAAAAGGAGTTCGGCCTTACGTCCCGCACCGCGCGCCGCCGCATGCAGCGTCTCCGACAGGAGCGTCCCAGCGTGTTCCGCGCCCACCACTCCGAGGAGCAGCGGAGGGAGCAGGGATGAGGTCGCCCTGGCATCCATACGCTATGCCGCGCTGCCCGTACATGCGCCGCAAAGAGAAAGGTCAGATTGCCGCACATCGGTGATCACTGGGGGCGAATATGAGCGAACAGGTCGAACAAGAAGCTGCAGCTCTGGATGGTGAAGTGTTAGCCGCAGCCGTGGCCCGGGTGCGTCCGGTGATCATGAAGCAGCTGGGTGACATGGGCTCGCCGGGTGAGGTGGAGGACGTGGCCCAGGCGACGTGGGAGTCAGCATGGAACGCGCGGCATCGGTTCGATCCCAGCAAGGGGTCGCTGCACTCCTGGGTGGTGACGATCGCCCGGCGGCGGGCCATCGACCGGGTCCGCGCCTACCAGCGGGACACCGTGCTGCAGGGGCAGGCCGAACACGCCGCCCAGGCCCGGGTGCAGTCGGCGGTGACGCTGACCGCCCCGGACCATGCCGAGGCCACGGTGGATGCCCTGGCCGCCCAGCAGCGGGTGGGCAAGGTGCTGGGGGTGGTCGAGCAGGTGATGCAGAACCGGGAGGCAACCTCCCGGGCGCTGGCCCTGTTGCTGGTGTTCGGTGACGACGTGGCCCTGGCGGCCCGCGGTCTGGGTGTCTCGGCCGAGGTGCTGCGCCAGTCCCGGCGGGAAATGATCCGGTGCTGTCAGGTCGTCACCCGCGCCCAGGACGCTGCCGCGGCCGGGGCGCCGGTGACGATGCGCACCCTGATCGAGTGCCTGCCGGCCGATGGAGAGTCCGGGGACTGGGCCCGGCAGATGGCGCTGGCCTGCGCCCAGGCCGGAGGCCGGTTCGAGGCCGTGACGGTGGCCCACGTGATGGACGTGACCGGGTTCAGCCACAACACGGCCCGGCAGTACCTGGCCGAGACCCGTCACCTACTGCAGGTGGCCATGACCGTGCTGACCGAAGAACGAAAGACGAGGCACTGAGATGACCGTCCCGACCCCGCCCACCGACCCGGACCCGACCCCAGCAGGGCAGGCCACGGTCCTGCGCAGAGAATCCCGTCGCGAACGGCGGACCCGCCGCCGGGACCAGCGGCGGGACCGGCAGGCCCGGGCCCGTGCGGTGTGGGTCGCCACGACGATGGACGCCGGGCTGCCCGACCACCTCCAGGACCGGCTCCCCGGATGGGCCGCCACTCACCGCGGCCGGGTCCTGCTCGGGGCGGCCGCCGTGGTCGCCCTGCTGGCCTGGGCGCTGGTGTTCCTGGTCATCGCCGGGTCCCTGAACTGACACACACCACGACGGGGACAGGCGAACTGTCCTCGAGAACCCATTCAAGGAGGACATCATGCTCGACGGAATTGATCCCTGGGGACTGACCGGACCGGACGGACTGAACCAGGTCGCGGCCACGTTCCTGGGCGCGACCGTGGTCCTGCTGGGCGTCGGCGTCGCCGTCGGCGTCGTCCGGTGGGCCAGCGGCAAGGCCACCGGCAGCTCGGAGAATGCCCGCAAGGGCCTGCGCATGCTCAGCGCGGGCGTGCTGGGTGCTGCGGTGCTCGGCTCCATCGGCGGGGCCATCGAGTGGGGGTCCTCCCTGGGCACGGCCGGCCTGATGCCCGAGGCCGCCCGGCCCGGGCAGGTCGTGATCGACAAGAAGCCCCCGAAGACGACCTGCACCGCCCAGGCGGTGCGCGACTTCGACGACGAGGACCCGATGCTCACCCACGCCGAGCGGGTCGCCGTCGTGGACGAGGTCTCCGACGGCGCGCTGAAGGTCGGGGCCGGGGAGCAGGTCATGACCCTGAAGTGGTACCCCACCGGCACGGACTGCTCGGCCGAGAACACCGAGGCCGCCGCGGGCACCGAGGTCGAGCTGCGCGTCTACGACACCGCCGCGGTCGGCGGCTCCGACGAACAGGTCCGCAAGCACACCGTCAACTAACGGCCACCGAGAAACACCACAGGTTCCCGTGCCCGCAAGGGGCACGGGGGGATGAGCCCCGCGGGGGGCGGGATGAAGGGAAACCGATCATGAACGTACTGACTGCTGTGACGCTGGCCGGAGGCTACAACCCGGGGATCAGCCCGAACTTCAACGCCCCGTGGCTGCCCACGGTCCAAAGCGTGGGCGGGATGGTCGTGGCCACCGCGATCGTGGTGCTGGGCATCGTGGTCGTGGCCGGGCTGCTGATGTGGGTGGCCGGCAAGCTCGGCGCCGGAGGCCGGGCCCAGGAGACCGGGCTGAGCATCCTGCTGTGGGGCGTGGTGGCCGCGGCCGTCATCGGGTCCATCGGCGGGATCATCGCCTGGGCCACCGGCATCCCCCTGTTCGCCTGAGCGTGACCGACGAGGACGGCAGGAAGGCGGCGGCGTGAACCTACTGGAACCGATGCAGGCGTTCCTGCGCGACGGGATCCTGGGGTTCGCCACGGCGGCATGGGCCTTCATCCGGGACTCCTTCGCCGCCGGGTCGATGACCCCGGAATGGTGGATGAGCATCGTCGGGGGCACCGTCGTGGTGAGAATGGACGGCCAGGCCGCCACCACGATCGACCACCCCGGGATGCTCAACGTCATGGTGCTGGCGCTGATCCCCTTCCTGCTGATCTTCGTCGCCGTGCAGGTCATCTGGTCCCTGTTCCGGGGCTCCACCGCCGGGGTCATCCGGGCCCTGACCGTGGCGGTGGCCTCCGTGCCGGCGGTGTACGTGGTGGCCGGGCTGATGTTCGTGGTCCTGGGCGCGGTGGACCAGATGAGCCTGTGGATCCTGCAGGCCGGAGAACGCGGCGGCCAAGAGGCCGCCCTCGGCTCGATCCTGCACCTGTTCGGACTGACCTATGACCCGAACACCGGGCAGGTGCTCATGGACGAGAACTACGCCCAGTGGCAGATGGCCACCAACACCGAGAACCCCGGCATGGCGATCGTGCCGTTCGCGGTCGCGCTGTGCATCGCCGGGGCCTGCTTCCTGCTGATGCTGATGATGGTCTTCCGCCTGGCCGTGATCGTCCTGCTGACCGTGATGATGCCCGCCGCCGTGTTCTCCCTGAGCCTGGAACCGGCCAAGGCCGTGTTCTCCCGGTGGCTGTCCGTGGTGCTGGCCCTGATCCTGGCCAAACCGGCCGCCGCCCTGGTCGTGAAGGTCGGCATGGTGCTGGCCTCGATCGGCACCGACTGGATCCAGCTGGTCACCGGCGTGGGCCTGGTCGTGCTCGGCGCCGCCATGCCGGTACTGACGATCACCATGATCTCCTTCCTCACCGGCGGGGCCTCCGAGTCCATGGAACGCTCCGCCGTGGCCAGCGGGTCCCACGCCATGCGCCAGTCCACCGCCCTGGCCCGCGGCGGGGCACGCAAGGCCGGACGGCTCTCCCGCCCGGTGCAGTCCCTGGCCCGCCGATAACCACCCCCAGCACACCGCACCACACCGGCAGCAGACCGCAAGACAAGGACGCGAACAGATGGTCAATCAGATGCTCGAACCGCAGCTGGACTCCCCGTGGGACGGGGCACGGTTCGCCCGTGAACGCACCACCGGGGTCATGCTGGGCCTGAGCTGGTCCCAGGTGACCGCCCTCGGTGCCACCCTGGGCCTGATGCTGCTGATGGTGTTCACCGGCGGGTTCCCCCGCGGGTTCTTCACCGCCCTGGTGATCGGGGCGGCCGCCGCCGGGGTCATCGTGCCCCGGGTCGCCGGACGCCCGCTGATCGGCTGGGCCGGACTGTGGCTGCGCTACCTGCTGCGCGGGGCCCGCAACCAGCTGACCTTCGTCCGCCGGGAGGCCACCACCGTCGATGACGCCCCCGCCGTGCCGGCCGCCCCGGCCCTGTCCCCGGGGGACACCAGCGCCGTCCGGGACAAGGCCGGGCGGATCATCCCCGGGGCCGGAGCCCGGTTCCGGCTGCCCGGGGAAGCCAACGAGCTGCGCGTGTACACCCTGCCCACCGGGGCCGGATTCGTCTACGACCCCCGCCGCGGCGAGGGCATCGTGTGCGCGAAGATCAACACCTCCAAGGCCTTCACCCTGGAGTCCTTCGACGCCCAGGAGGACCGCACCGCGAACTGGCGCGAGGCCATCAGCGCCATCGCCCGGATGCCCGGGGTCGCCCGGGTCCAGCACGCGGACCAGACCACCCTGATCTCCGGGTCCAAGGTCATGGAGTTCTACCACCAGAAGGGCGTCGAGGCCGCCGCGGCCGGGAGGCCCGCCGGGGAGGACATCAACCCGTTCCTGCACGCCGCGTTCGTGGAACTGATGGCCGAGGCCCAGGACATGCCCGTGCACGAGACGTGGATGACGATCGTGCTCTCCAAGGACAAGGTCGCCAAGCGCATCAAGTCCCTCGGTGGGGGCCTGCCCGGATTCATGGAGGTCGCCAGCTCGGTGATGACCACCGTCGAGGGCACCCTGCCGGCCTCCGGGACCACCGTGCAGGCCTGGCACTCCCCCCGCTCGCTGGCCGCCCTGGTCCGCTCCGCGTTCGACCCGCAGGCCTCCGTGGTCATCTCCGAACGCTCCGGGGACTGGGTCGGGGTCGCCCCGGACTCCGCCGGACCGGTGGCCATGGAGGTCTTCACCGACCACGTGCGCACCGACGGGTACCTGCACCGCACCTACAAGGTCTCGGAGTTCCCCCAGTCCCAGGCCCGCCTCGGGTTCCTGGAACCGTTGGTCTTCGCCGGGGACTTCCGGCACACCGTCTCCGTGATCTGGGTCCCCCGCGACGCCCGCGGGGCGCTGAACCACCTGCAGCGGCGCAAGGCCGACTGGCGCACCACCACCCGGCTGCTGGACAAGCTGGACCGACCCCACACCCTGGAACACGACCGAGAACTCGAAGACATCACCCGGGAGGAGGCCGAACTCGTCGACGGGCACGCCCGGCTGGATCTGGCCGTGCTGGTCACCGTCACCGGGGCCGACGAGATGGAACTGGAGGCCAACTGCGCCGACCTGCTGGCCCGGGCCGTCAACGCCAGCTGCGAACTGCGCGTGGTCTACCTCGAGCAGGACACGGCCATGCTCGCCGGCGCCCTGCCCTTCGGAATGGTGGAGATGTGATGAACCTGCGAAACCTGAACAACCAGCACCGGCACCGGGTCGAGGTCTTCGACTTCTACGAGGCCAACCGGGCCGGACGGCGGGCCGCGATCACCTCCACCCGGCAGGTGATCAAGGACCTCAAGGCCGCCCAGCACCAGAGCACCCAAACCCCCACCGAGTTCCCCAAGCGGGCCTGGGGGCCCGGCGGGGAACGCCGCCCGAAGTCCCTGCACGGCACGGGAATGCTGCGCACGCGCGGGGTGCCGACCACCGCGCACACCGGGGCGACGGCCTACCCGTACGTGGCCGGGACCTCGCTGGGCGCCGACGGGCTGTACATCGGCCGGGACCTCAACGGTGGGGGCGCGTTCTGCTTCGACCCGTGGCAGCTCTACGAGCGCGGGGTGATCTCCGGGATGTCGATGATCCTGTTCGGGCAGGTCGGCATGGGCAAGTCCTCCCTGGCCAAGTCCCTGGCGGTGCGCCTGGTGCTGGCCGGGCGCAAGCTCTCCGTCGCCTCGGACCGCAAGGGCGAATGGACCCAGGTCGTCCGCGCCCTGGGCGGGTCCGTCATCCAGGTCGGGCCCGGCATGGGCACCCGGATCAACCCCCTGGACCCGGGCACCCGGCCGAACCTGAACGCCCAAGGCGAGCCCCTCACCGACGAGGGGTGGGCGCTGATGGTCCGCACCCGGCGGATGGCGATCCTGGTCACCCTGGCCAAGATCCTCACCAACCGGGAACTGTCCCCGGCCGAGCACCACGTGCTCTCCCTGGCCCTGGACACCGGCGTCGACGGTGCCACCCACCGGGCCGGCACCGTGGTCATCCCCGACGTCATCGCCGCCCTGGAGGCCGATAAGACCCACCCGGACCGGCTGGTGGCCGAGGCGTGCTCGGTGATGGCCATGACCCTGCACCGGATGACCACCGGGGACCTGGCCGGGATGTTCGACGGGGAAACCACCGCCCACTTCGCCGCCGACGCCCCGGCCACCTCCATCGACACCTCCGCCCTGCAGGGGGCCAGCCCGGAGGCCATCCGGGTGGTCAACGCCTGCTCCGGGGCCTGGACCGAGGCCATGGTCACCACTTCTGACGGCGGCCAGCGCCTGGTCGTCTACGAAGAGGGCTGGGACAACATCTCCTCCGAGGCCGACCTGCGCCGCATGGTCGAGGGCTGGAAACTGGCCCGGGCCTACGGCATCTTCAACGTGCTGATCCTGCACAAGGTCTCCGACCTGGACATGGCCGGAGACCGCGGCTCGAAGATGGCCGCCATGGCCAAGTCCCTACTGGCCGACGCCGACGTGAAGGTCATCTACCGCCAGGACGCCTCCGCCCTGCGCGTCACCACCGACGAACTCGAACTCTCCGACCGGGAACGATCCCTGCTCAAATACCTCGACGAAGGCGTCGGCCTATGGCGCCTGGGCGGGTCCAGCTTCCAGGTCAAGAACGACCTCGACCGGGTCGAACTGGGCCTGTTCAACACCGACCAACGCCTCACCACCACCACCGCCACCACCGCTCAGGGGGTGCGGGCATGACCGGGCACGACCGCCAGTCCACCACCGGCTCCGAGAACGCCCTGCCCCTGGCCCTGCTCGGGCTGATCGGCCTGTACGCCGCGTACGTGGCCGTGGGCGTGCTGACCAACCGGGCCGCCTGCGGGACCCTGACCCTGCCGGGAACCATCGTGGACCCCCTCGGGTTCCTCACCACCGGGGACGCGGCCGCCTTCGGCACCACCACCGGGTGCGCCGCCGACACGGGGCTGCTCATCGGGGTCTACGCCGCCCTGGCCGTGCTCGTGCTGGCCCTCGCCGGGGCCGGGGTGTACGCCTGGGGCCGGTACCGCCAGTCCGATACGGCGTTCCTCCGGTCCATCCGGTGGCGCGAGGGCATGGCCCGGGCCCCGGAGATCCGCCGCGCCGTCGGCACCGCCGCCGCCCGGCGCAAGACCCGCAAGGTCCGCCCGTCCCTCAAGCGCCCCCAGGCCGCCGACGGGGCCCTGCTGCTGGGCACCGCCGAAGGGTCGGCGGTGTGGAGCTCGCTGGAGGAATCCGTGGTGCTCATCGGCCCACCCCGCTCGGGCAAGGGCCTGCACCTACTCATCGGGGCCATCCTCGACGCCCCCGGCCCGGTCATCACCACCAGCTCCAGGGCCGACAACCTCGCCGCCACCGCCACCCTGCGCGCGGCCAAGGGCCCGGTGGCCCTGTTCGACCCGCAGGGCCTCACCGGACAGCCCACCACCCTGAAGTGGTCCCCCATCACCGGGTGCGAAATCCCCCGGGTCGCCAACCAGCGGGCCACCTCGCTGATCAGTTCGTCGGGGCTGGGGGCGTCCTCGACGAACGCGGAGTGGCAGGCCCCGGCGGTGACCATCATGGAATGCCTGCTGCACGCCGCCGCCCTGGGCGGGCGCACGGTGGATGACCTGATGCGCTGGGGCAACAACCCCGCCGAGGCCAAGGAAGCGGTCAAGATCCTGGCCGAACACCCGGCCGCAGCCTCGAACTGGAACCTGGTGCTGCAGGGCATCATCGACGGCGAACCCAAGCTGCTGCAGAACAAGTGGTTCGGCGTCGAGGGCGCGGTCAAGGGCCTGTCCGTGCCCGAGGTCCGCGAGGTCCTCAAGCCCACCAAGGTCGAGGAGACCCTGGACATCGACCGGTTCCTCAAAGAGAACGGGACCTTGTACATCGTGGGCACCAAGACCGGCGGGTCCTCGGCCGGGCCGTTCCTGATCGCCATGATGGACGCCATCACCGAACGCGCCCGCGAACTGGCCGCGAAGTCCCCGGGCAACCGGCTGGACGCCCCGCTGACGCTGGTGCTGGACGAGATCGCGAACATCGCCGGGGCCTGGCCGGGCCTGACCCAGCTGATGGCCGACGGCGGCGGGGTGGGCATCAGCGCCTTCGCCGTGTTCCAGTCCCTGGCCCAGGCCCGCAACGAATGGGGCGAGCAGCCCGCCACCGCCCTGTTCGACGCGGCCACCGTGAAGATCCAGCTCGGCGGGGCCTCCAACGTGGCCGACCTGGAGCTGTTCTCCCGGCTGGCCGGGCAGCGCCAGATCACCCGCACCTCCACCTCCCGGGGCAAGGACGCGCACTCGACCTCCGAGCAGCTGCACGACACCGAGGTGCTCTCGGTCGCCGAGCTGCGCCGCCTGCCCTTCGGGTGGGGGCTGCTGCTGAACCGCAACGGCCGGCCCATCCTCATGAAGATGACCCGGTGGGCCGACCGCAAGGACGGCAAGCAGATCGCCGCGGCCGCCACGGCGTACAACGCCGAGCTGGCCGCCGAGCTCACCGGCGGGGCCGAGACGCTGCCCTCCACCCCCACCGGCGCGGACACCGCCACCCCCGGCACCGGGCTGGCCACCTCCGTGCCGGTACGGTGAGCCCGTGGCCCGGCTGTCCCTGACCCGCACCGGCTCCGCCCACTACCGGGACTACCTGCGCTCGGCCGCCTGGGGGTTCCGTCGGGTGCGCTGGTTCCGCGACACCCGGGCGGCCGGGGCCGAACCGGCCTGCCCGGTCTGCGGGGTGACCCTCACCCAGGCCGGCACCCTGGACCTGCACCACCTGCACTACGACGGGGTCCACCGGGACCCGGCGACCGGGGCATGGAAGGCCCGGGAGAAGGACGAGGACCTGATGCCGCTGTGCCGGGCCCACCACGAACAACTCCACGCCAGCCTCGATGCCCGCAAGGAGTACCTTGGCTGGGACCGGCGCCGGGCCACCGTGCTCATCGTCGCCCGCATGATCCGCCGCCACCGAAAGAGGCCCGCATGAGCGCCAGCGCCCCCGTCCCCGGCTCCGCCGAGCCGCTGAACTGCGAACTGTGCCAGCGGGTCTCCGTGCTCCAGTTCCACGCCACCGGCAGTGACGTGCTCGACCGGGCCGAATGCCGCCGCACCGGCGGGGACGGAATGTGGCTGTGCTCGATCTGCGAGGAAGGCGTCCACCGGTGGATGGCCGAACACCCCGGAGAAGGCTCCGCGCAGGCCGCCGTGGACGAGATGGTCCAACGCCTGCTGAGCCTCATCGACGGCACGCCCCGGAAGTACCGGCGCCAGCGCCGCACCACCGACACCGCCTGACCACCAACGACGCTGGCCGCATCAAGTTAGCCGTCCGCGTCGCTCAATAACTTCACCATGCGGTCACCAGTCGTCAGAATCACGGCCGGCGGTCCGGACGTGGAGGAACCGGGCCGGTCACCGCGCATGAAATATGCCTCCACAACCTCTCCGGCGTCCATCCGTTTGGCCAGGCTTCGCGCTCGGCCTCGGTTCACGTATCCGACCTTCACCGCTTGGCCACTCCGATTCAGCGCCCAAATGGCGATGGCGTTCGGATCGTGTTCGTTGGATGGCTCTCGCACCAGCCGGGCCGGCAAACCCGGGGACGTGTCGGCCTGCGTAGCGGAGTAGAAGGCCACACCTCGGACTTTGAAACTGACCAACCCGTGCTTACTTAGCGTTCGGTTCCCCGGGGGCGCGTACTTGCCTGTCGGCGGATGGAAAAAGAATCCCTCCCTGATGGCCACATGGACGTTCCCCCTCTCGTCCGGGGCAAAAGCATCGGCGGCTTCATCGGCCGAGAAGTACGGACGTCCGGGTGGCTCGTCGGATGCTGGGTCGCCAGCCGGCCGAGGGTTTCTCCGCTCATCTACAAGCGCGTATGTGAGTTCGGAACCGGACAGTTGCTCGGGCACTCTATTACTTCCACCGAAGACAGACCTTAGCCATTCACTGATGCCCATCCTGGCCCTCTCCCGTTCCTGTGAGGGAGTGTCTGGCGAATGCCCTCACTGTGTCGTCCATCCCGATCCGGTTCCGTTGATGTCCGGAAGAGCCATGTGATCCTCCCCGGCCTAATAGGCCGCATTTTCTGAGCGATGGCGCGCTGACATGCAGCGATCCTACGAAAGTGGGTCGCAAGAGGCACTGGAGTATCTAACACGGGGCGGAACAGAAACTTCGCAGCCGATTGACATACACCCCAGCCCACCGCTGCGAACTGTCTAAGAGCGGGCCGCAGGCCCTGCTCGATTCGACTGAAGCAATGAGGAGGGTGACACGGTGAGTGGCAATCCGTGGGTCGACGACGAGGACGATGACACCTGGCTGCACCAGGCCCCCAGCCCCGGACCAACGTCCGGTGAGACACCGGGGTCCCCGCTGCCGTACCTGGACCCCGAGGTGGAGGCGGCCCTGGCCGCCGAGGGCCCGCCGGAGTGGTTGGGCACCCGGTGGCGGGAGATCGAGCCGGGCCAGCAGTGGGATGCGTGGAACGGGTTGCGCCGGTGGGTGGACTGGTTCGTCCGCGAGTACCGGCTGACCACCTCCGACGTCCCGCCGTGCTGGTACCGGCACCCGGACCTGACCGCCGAGCTGTACGCGGCGATGTGCATGGAATACAAGGTCTTCGAAGAACAGGCCCCCGGGCTGGCCCCGATGATGATGTGGCACCCGAACGTGGCCCAGCTGCGGTCCCGGCTCAAGGAGATGACGCACGAGGCCGGGTGCGTGCAGGCGGGTACGCACAAGGAGCCAGTGGCTTACTCGGGCACCGTGGGGGCCTACGAGCTGGACTACGACGAGGACGACTGGATCACCGCGGCCTCGACCATCCGCACGGAGAAGGTCATCGACCGCCCCAGCGCCGGGGTGAAGTACGTGCGTGCCCGCGCCGTGGACGCCGACGGAGCCGAGCACGGGGCCTCGGACCCGCTGGGCCTGCAGGCCCGGTCCGTGGCCGGGCTCGGGTCCGTGGCCCTGGCGTACACCTCCACCACCCCCGGCCAGGCCGGGGTCGCGGTCAACCTCGCCGGCGGCCCCGAGGGCCTGACCGTGGTGTGGGAGGAATCGGCCGACGGGACCGACTGGACCGAGATGGACCCCGGGGACGAGGACATCCAGGACCGGTCCCAGCCCTGAGCGCCCACCCGGACACCGGCAGGCACGGCCCGAGTGGATCACCCCGGTGATGTGTGTCAGGGCCGGTGGATCAGGGGCGGGGCGAACTGGGGGCAGGACGTCGGCACCGGGCCGGCGGCCGCTGAGGCACAGACGAGAATCAACGGCACCAGGAAAGCGAGCGGGTCATGGAGAGCGTGGGCAAGAAGACGGTGCAGGGCAACCTGACGGGTGATCCCCGGCCGGTGCGGACCAAGGCCGGGCAGGACCTGGTGGTGATGACGGTGGCGGAGAATCGCCGCCGGTTCAACGAGGACTCCCGGGCGTGGGAGGACACCGAGGCGAAGTTCTACGACGTGGCGATGGACCGGGCCCAGCTGTGCGAGAACGTGCTGGCCTCCCTGCACAAGGGCGACCGGGTGACGGTGACCGGGGACTACCGGGTCGGGGCGTATGCCACGAGCACCGGCCAGCCGGGGCTGAACCACCGGATCTGGGCCGAGGACGTGGCCGCCTCCATGCAGTTCAACCCGGTCGCGGTGCTGCCCCGGGACCGGGACCAGGACGGGGCGCACCGCACCGGCGCCCCGGAGCAGGCCGTCCAGACGGGCGCGGCGGCCGGGGTGGACCCTGCGCAGCTGACTCCGGAGGCCTACGCCGAGTGGGCCGCGGCCCAGCCGGTGGTGGTGCCGGGCGCCCACCGGGAGCCGGCCGGGTTCTCCCGGTGAGCTGAGCGTCCACCCATCCCCCTTGGCTCGACGGCCGGGAGCTTGACCGCTTCCCGGCCGTCGTGCAGTTATGTCAGACAGGAGCCCTAGCGTGGCGAAGCGAAGCAATCAGGTCACCGGTCAGATCTCGGTGTTCGACCTGTTGGCCGATTTGGAAGGAACCGAGAATGCAGGACCGGGCAGTGCAGGACGCGATGAGGCTGGAGGACTGGATGCGGGACGGGACGATGCCGGAGCCGATCGAGGACCCGCGGCAGGACACGACGAGCGAACTGCTGGGTTGGGAAGCCGACCGGTGGGAGAAGGATCCGACGGTGTGGCAGCACCCGCACGAGGTGACGCCGTTCGGGACGACGCTGGTGGAGGCCTTCGAGGCGGCGCACCCGGACGGGGAGGTGACGGTGATCGACCTGATGCTTCAACTGGACCAGTACCAGGGGGCGAGCCGCCAGTTCGAGGAGCATCTGATCGGGATCGTGCAGTCGCGGGCGATGCAGCTGGCCCCGGACCGGGTGGAGCCGGTTCAGGCCGAGGCCCTGCTGGGCCTGCCGAAGCGGGCGCAGCTGCGGGTGTTCGACCAGCTGAGCCTGCTGGCGGGGCAGGTGTTCGACTGGATGCGGGCCCAGGGGAAGGACCCGGTGCCGGGGGCGACCAGCCTGCCGCCGCTGGTGACCGAGGCCGACCGGGCGCAGGCCGCACAGGGCTGACCGGCACCCCGGTCGACTGGACCGGGGGCACCGGGCGCCCGGCCACCGCCAGCCGCCGGTTCTTGGCCAATGTCGCGGCTTTGCAGACGCTGGCCGAGCTCGAGGACGCCGGCCGGCACGCCACCGCCGCCGACCAGGACGAGTTGTCCCGGTGGTCCAGCTGGGGTGCACTGCCGGAGGTCTTCGACGACACCGCCGAGGCTTTCTCGGCCGAGGACCGTGCCCTGGTGCGCGAGCTGCTGGGCCCGGAGGGGTGGGAGCAGGCCAAGGCCACCACCCTGAACGCCCACTACACCGACCCGGCCCACGCCCAAGCGATCTGGGGCGCCCTGTCCCGGGCGGGGTTCGACGGGGGTCGGGTGTTGGAGCCGGGGTGCGGGTCCGGGGAGTTCATCGGCCAGGCCCCGGCCGGGGCGCGCATGGTCGGGGTGGAGTTGGATGCCACGACCGCGCGGATCGCCGCGCACCTGCACCCCTCCCACGAGGTCCACGCGGCCGGGTTCGAGCAGGTGCGTCTGGGTGAGGACAGTTTCCACGCGGTGGTCGGCAACGTCCCGTTCGGCGCGTTCCCGGTGGCCGATGCGAAGTACAACGGGCAGAACCTGTCGATCCACAACTACTTCATCGCCAAGTCCCTGCGCCTGACCGCTCCGGGCGGGTACGTGGCGGTGATGACCTCCACGTGGACGATGGACGCCCAGCGGGCCTCGGCCCGCCGGGAGTTCGCCCGGTACGCGGACCTGGTCGGCGCGGTGCGCCTGCCCAACGGGGCCATGCAGGACAGTGCCGGCACGGACGTGAAGACCGACGTGCTGATCTTCCGCCGCCGCGAGCCCGGGGCGAAGATCGACCAGGACGCCGTCGCCGCCTGGGTGGAACCGGCGGTCATCGAGGCCCCCGACCGGGACGGGGAAGTCCACCAGGTCCCGGCGTCACGGTACTTCCGGGATCACCCTCAGAACGTGCTCGGCACCCTGCGAGCAGCGACCGATCCGTGGGGCGGGATGTCCTACCGCGTGGACCCGCCCGCCGACGGTGAGCTCGACACCCTGCTGGCCGAACGGCTCGGTGCAGTAGTCGATGCCGCCAAGGACTCCGGGCTGGGCTACTCCCCCGACCCGTTGCCCGTGGAGCACCGTCCGGGGCTGCACTTCCCGCCGGTGGCCGAGGCCGCCGTCGGCCACGTCCGCTTCGACCCGGCCACCGGCGGCTTCGTCCGGTACGGGGCGCAACTGCAGTGGGAACCGGTCAAGGTGCCCCGCGCCCGGGGGGTGGAGGCCCGGGCCCTACTGGTGCTGCGCGACCAGGCGGTTCAGGTGATGCGCGCCCAGTCCGAGGGACGAGGCCCAGAGGCCGCCGAGGCCGCCCGGGAGAAGTTGCGCACGGGCTGGCAGCAGTACGTGGACGCCTATGGGCCGATCAACCGCTCCGAGGACATCTGGAAGACCCCGCGGCCCCAGGAGCAGGCGCAGAAGGTGCGCGAGCTGGAGGCGCAGTGGCGGGCCACCCTGCCCGAGGACGGGGAGATGGACCGCTCCGAGGTCCCGGTCCCCGATGAGCTGGCCGCCCAGTGGGCCGCCGAAGCGGCCGTGCCGGAGTTCAGTCACCGCCGCCAACCGCACCTGGAGTTCCTGTCCGGGGACCCGAAGCTGGGCCTGCTGCGCGCCTGCGAGGTGTTCGACGACCAAGAGCAGACCGCCGAACCGGCCGCCCTGCTGACCCGGGATGTCATCGAGTACCGGCCCCGGCCCGAGCGGGCCGAGTCCGTTCAGGACGCCATCGCAATCAGCCTGGACGAGACGCGCACCGTGGACGTGGACCGAGTGGCCGGGTTGCTGGGCGTGGACGCGGACGAGGCCGAGGCCCAGATGGCCGGGCACGTGTTCACCGACCCCGAATCCGGGGTGCTGGTGCCGCGGGTGACCTACCTGTCCGGGAACGTCCGGGCCAAGCTCGCCGCGGCCGAACAGGGGCTGGCCAATGGCGGGGACTTCGCGGTGAACGTGGCCGCCCTGGAGGCGGTGCTGCCGGCGGACGTGGACATCCGCGATGTGGTGGTCAACCCGGGCGTGCACTGGGTCCCGCAGGAGATCTACGAGGACTTCGTCCGGGATACCTTCGAGGTCGCCACCGAGGTGAAGTTCAATCCGGCCGTGGAGGCCTGGGAGGTCGCCTCCCCCAAGGGCGGGTTCTCGCCTAGCGTGCGGTACCAGTGGGGCACGAACAAGCGCACCCCGGCGGCGCTGCTGGCCGCGACCATGAACTACAAGGCGGTGGTGGTCCGGGAGAAGGACGCCGACGGCACCTACCGCAAGGACGAGGCCGCGACCACCGCGGCCCGCGAGAAGGTCGACGCGATTCGATCCCGTTTCAACGCCTGGGTTACCGAGGACCCGGCTCGCGCCGCCCGGTTGCAGGGGCTGTACAACGAGGCGTTCAACTCGATGGTCGCCCCGGACTACGACCAGATGGGCCAACGGCTGGAACTGCCCGGGTTGGAGGCGGACCGCAAACCGTATTCCTACCAGCGTTCCGCGGTGGCCCGGGCGGTGAACGAACCGGCCGTGTTGCTGGACCACGTGGTGGGGGCCGGCAAGACCGGCACCATGGTCATGGCCGCCATGGAACTGCGTCGGACCGGGATCGCCCACCGCCCCGCGATGGTGGTCCCGAACCACCTGGTCGAGCAGATCAACCGCGAGTTCGTGGAGTGGTACCCGGACGCCAACGTGCTGGCGGTGCCGACCGGGCTGACCCCGGCCCAGCGCCGGGACTGGATGGCGATGGCCGCGGCCGGGGACTGGGACGCGATCATCATGCCCCAGACGGTGTTCGAACGGGTCGAGATCGACCCGGCCAAACGTGCCGAGTGGCTGGCCGAGCAGTTGGCCGAGCTGGACGAGTTGATCACCGCCAGCGAGGGCGGCATGTCGGTCAAGCGGGTCGAGGCCGCCAAGAAACGGGTGCAGGCCGCCTACGACAAGGCCACCCGCATCACCGACCCGGGGATCACCTTCGAGGAGACCGGCATCGACTACCTGTTCGTGGACGAGGCCCACCACTACAAGAACCTCGCCCGCACCTCGGACCTGGGCGAGCTGGCCTGCCAAGGGTCGAACCGGGCCACCGACCTGGACTTCAAGCTCCGCGCGCTACGGGAGCGCAAGACCCTCTCGGCGCAGCGGGCCGGGGTCGCCACCAGCACGTACCTGCCGGCGGTGGCCACGTTCGCCACCGGCACCCCGGTGTCGAACAACATGTCGGAGATGTGGGTGATGCAGCACTACCTGCGCCCGGACCTGCTGCAGGCGGCGGCCGTGGAGTCGGTGACCGCGTGGGGCCAGCAGTTCACCAAGTCCCAGACGACGTTGAAGCCGAAGATGACCGGGGACGGGTTCGACCAGGTCACCAAGATCGGCCAGTACGTGAACATGCCCGAGCTGATGGGCCTGAACCGCACCTTCACCGACACCGTCCAACGCGACCAGCTGGAAGCGAAACTGCCGACCGTGCTGGGCGGGGACCGCATCCTGCTGCGCCGTGAACCCTCCGAGCAGGTCCGGGAGTACATCGACGAGCTCGCCGACCGCATTGAGAACCTGTCCGGCTTCCCCGAGCCCGGGGCGGACAACATGCTCAAGATCATGGGCGACGGGCGCAAGGTCGCCCTCGACGGCCGCCTCGTGGGCCTGGACCCGGACGAGGACGGGGGCCGGGCCGTGGCGGTGGCCGAGCAGGTCATGGAGGTCCACGAACGCACCCATGACCGCCAGTACACCACCGCCACCGGGGAGGTCTCCGAGGTGCGGGGCGGGCTGCAGATCATCTTCTGCGACCAGTCCACGCCCCGAGAAGACCAGTGGAACATCTACCACGAGCTGCGCGACCAGCTCACCGCCCGGGGCATGGCCGCGGAGAAGATCGCGTTCATCCACGACGCCGAGACCGACGAGGCCCGCCAGGAGATGTTCACCCAGGCCCGCCAGGGCCAGCTGTCGGTGATCATCGGGTCCACGGCGAAGATGGGCACCGGGACGAACATCCAGCGCCGGGCCATCGCCCTGCATCACGTGGACTGCCCATGGAGGCCGGCCGATCTGGAACAGCGCGAGGGCCGGGTCATCCGGCAGGGCAACCAGAACGCCCAGGTGGAGATCTACTCCTACGCCACCGAGAAGACCTTCGACGTGGCCAGCTGGGACATGATCGCCCGCAAGGCCCGCTTCATCAGCCAGATGAAACGCGGCGACCTGGCCGGCCGGGAGGTCGAGGACGCCGTGGCCGACCTGGAGTTCAGTGCCTCCAAGGCCGCCGCCGAACTCTCCGGGGACCCCCGCATCGAGCAGCTGGCCACCCTGCAGATGCGCATCGAACAGCTCACCAGCCTGGAGGCCTCCTGGCGGAACCAGCGCTCGGCCACCCGGGCCGAACTACGGATGAACCAGAACCGCGTCCAGCACCTGCAGGGCATGATCCCGAAGTTGGAGGCCGTCACCGAGTCGGTCACCTCCACCGAGGGGGATCGGTTCCGGTTCACCCGCCCCGACGGGGCCGGCACCGCCGACCGGATGGCCGCCGGGCAGGTGATCGCCGCGGCGCTGCGCCGTCAGGCCGCACGCACCGACCGGCCGGACTTCCTCGAGCCCACCGACCCCGAGCCGGTGGGCACCCTCGGCGGGGTGCGACTCGGCGTGGTCCGGTCGGGAAATACGGTGCAGCTGGTGCCGATGGGCCTGCCTTCGGTGCATAAGTCCTGGCCGGTGGCCAAGCTGCTCGGGGAGGACATGGGGCCGCGCTCGGCCGTGCAGTCCGCCGAGGCCTTCGTCGCCGGCCTGGGCGGGGAACTGTCTCGCCGCCGCACCGAACTGGAGAAGTTGCAGGAGTCGATTCCGGCGGTGGAGCAGGCCCTGACCCAACCCTTCGAGCACGCCGCCGAACTCGAGAACCTCAAGCGCGAGGCCGCCGACCTGGCCGAGGAGATGGCACCCACCACCGAGGGCGCCGACGAGACTCCCGTGGAGCTCTCCGGGCAGGACCTGGCCAAGCTCGGGAACCTGGAGCGCACCGACCACCGGGAGGGCGACGTGTGGAACGCCGGCCGGGCGTACTGGCGCGTCGGGATCCACACGGACGAGCGCAGCGGGCGTAAGCACGCGATGTGCTGGCCGGCGGAGGAGGACCGGCCGGCGGACCTGACCACGGCCACCCCGGCGTTCTCCGTGCTGCGCTCGGGCACGCTTATCGCCCGGATGTCCGACCAGCTCGTACCCCTGGAACGGGAGATGCTCGAGTTGGACACCACCCGTCACCAGCGGGTCGACCACCTCTGGCAGGTCCCGGCCCAGGCCCGGGTCCGGATCCAGGCCCGGGACGGGCAGATCGTGGAGGGCAACATCGACAACCGGCAGTCCCTGACCACGGACACCGGGGAACGGATCCGCATCAACGACCTGGACACCGGCCCGGGCATCATCCTCGTGGACGCCACCAGCCCGGAGCAGATCGCCGCCGAGCAGGCCGCCGCGGCCGCCAAGGCCCGCCAGCGCACCGCCCACGACTTCCTCCCCGGGGAGGTGCTCGGCGAGGACGTCGAGCACTTCGGCTACGCCGGGGACGTCGTCCGGCTGGAGCGGTACGGGTACGGCAGCTACCGGCCCGTGGCCGTCAGCCCCGACACCGGCCGCGCCCGAGAAGGCACGCCCTGGCGGGTCGAGTCCCGCGAATGGCAGACCACTCCCCCGACCCGGCTCACCGAGGCCGAACGCACCCAGCTATACGGGTCGCCCCGGTTCACCACACCCGTTCAGGACCTCCGCCCCGGGGACGTGGTCGTCGCCACCGACATCGACAACCACGCCCAGACCCGCGAACCGGTCACCATCACCGGCATCAGCGGGGACACCACCGTCAACCTGCGTTACCGCAACGAGCAGGTGACTGGGGAGGGCAAGAAGCGCGCCGAGAGTGAGGTCACCGTCCTGGACCGCACCCACGGGGCCCTCACCGGCCACGAACTGCTCACCCTCGCCCGCCCCGGCGCCGACCTGCCCCGGGTCGAGCTGCGGGAGCTGGCCGCCCAGGCCCCGGCCGGTGCCCACGTGCTGCTGGACGTGCCCACCCACGGCGAGGTGGCCGGGGGCCTGGTCCCCGGCCGGCTGACCGGGGTGGAGCAGGAACACCACAGCGGGGCGATGGGCCGGCGGATCACCGTGCACCAGCTCGTCGTCCAGACCTCCGACGGGGCCACCGTGAAGGTCCCGGCCCGGGCCGACGGGCACGCCACCCTTACCCAGACGCCGGTCACCCTGGCCGAGCTGCAGTTCGCCCCGGTCCCCGAGGCCACCGCCCACACCCCGGCGGTGTCCACGATCCCGGCCGGCACCACCGTCACCGGCGACGTCTACCAACGCGCCACCACCCCCTCCCCCGCCCCAGAGACACCGACAGGGCAGGAGACGGTCCCAGCTCGTGAAGCCGGGCTGGACCCAGCGCTGGCCTACCACCTGCAGGCCAGCGCGCCCCCCACGGCCGCGGCCTCCCGGGGCTTGGCATGAAGCCCGGCCGGACCAGGCCACTCTGGGCGTCCCTGGGATGTGTGAGGGTGGAGCGAAGGAACCGGAACGAGCCACGGGGGAACGGGCATGGACATCGCAGAACTGATCAGCTGGACAGCACTGGCCATGGCCTTCGCCGGGGCCTTCGGCATCTTCGCCACGCACCGCGCCCTGCGCAGGCTGGGAGCCCTGACCATGGCAGCCGGGCTGATCGCCTTCACCCTCACCACCCTGCACACGGTCCTGAGCCACCCCTTGGCCGCCAACCCGGCCCTGCCCCTCATCTGGACCCTGATGGTCCCGACCACCGTGATCACCATCGGCTGGCTGACCCGGTACTTCTACCGCGACTTCGACCTCCACGACGTCGAGGACAGCTAGCACGCAGATACCGCAGTGATATCACTTTGCTACCAGCCATGGTGACCGGGGCGGCCATCCCCACATAGCCGCCCCTGTGGCCGCATCCTCGCATCCCCCTTATTGCGAGGGTGCGGTCAGGCCTTGTCGAAGGCTCCGGGCGTTGAGCCAATTGGCCAGAAAGCGTGGACAAAAGGCCACTACTAGCACCGCGGGCCCCTTCACTACGGTGAAGGGGCCCAGTGAGACGGTGCACGCGGATCACCGGATGGATCAAGCCCGGGGGGATACGGGCCCATCTGAAGATCTGCGCAGAGGCGGTGGCGTCAGTCACCGCTTCTGCGTGCGTCTGCCCGGAGCGTATCCAGAACACGTTCCGGACGCCACCGGAACGCTCCATGTGACTTGGCTCTGCGCCAATGAGACACATGGAGAGCAGCGTAAAGACCCTGCCTGGAGCCTGAACGTGCGGGCGCCTAGCGCTGTTCGGGGGCGGTCGGGTACCCCTGGGCCGACGCGACGGTGGCCTGAGCCCGGTGAGCATCGACAAGGACTGCCTGCCCGAGGCGGTCCACGGTGCTCAGTGCTCGACTCACACCGACGAGCAACGTGATGACGCCAATCAGCGCAATGGCCCCGGCGAACAAGAAGGCCACGACAGCCCCGCCGGACAGCCGCGATCCCCCGTACAGACTGTAGGTGAACATGTTCGGGATGGTGATGGCGGTGATCAGCGGCGCGACGACGTAGCTGAGGATCACTCCCCAGATCACGAACTCGGCCGACTTCTTCACCGGCTTCGCCGCCGGGACGAACGCAGAGGCGGCAGGAGGTTGATTCACGGTGGACATAGATTCCCCTCGGAAGTAGGCGGGTGCGCCGCGGGCCGATGATAGCCCCACGTCATGGTCGGTTCAGACCGACGCCGACGGAGGAGAGGCGGCCAGTAACCGGCGGGGGCATGCCGCAGACGGGGCCCACGGGGCGCCCACCGACCCTGCCCCCGGCCCAGCCGCTCCCCTACCGGGTACGTCCAGGAGGGCCTACCTCGTAGAACTGCAAGGCGATATCAGGGTGATATCACCGAGATATCGACGTGGGGCGTGGGTGTCCGAGGACAACGACACGCCATGTTTTCCGTTCCAGAGCTAAGCCCAAAAGAACGTCCCATCTAACACGTATAAAGCTGACTTCTGACATAACGAGCTCCTGCCTATCGGCTTGCGCGGACGTCGATCACCAAGCAGGGCCTCGACCGGCAGTTCGAGGTTCTGCGGAAGGACGGGATAGATAGCGGGCAGTGGATGTGGGAAAAGGACAGATCGGTTGACTGTCAAAAGGCGCTCGGCGAGAGGTCCCCATCGTGCCGGTGGTCGGGATGATGATGGAGTGGTGTTGAAGTCGCACTTGCCAGTATTCGAACCAGTCGAGTTCGAGATTCGGCTCTTGAACGCCCGCGTAGATCGAGCCAAACAGCACTTCGAGGCCTTTGGGCACACATGGGCGGAGTATCTTGCTGCGCGGCCACATTCGCTGGACCACACTGTCGAAGAGGACGGCGTTGTGGTTTTGCGGCTTCTGCGAAGGACGCCACTGCCGGTGGAACTGTCCCTCGTGTTCGGAGAGTTTCTGTACGAGCTGCGCGCTGCGCTCGACAATTGTCTTTACGCCGCTGCTGTCCTCGTGTCGGGTGAGAATCCTCCTCCAAGCGCGACAAGGCTGGAGTGGCCTATTCGCCTCACGCCCAAGGAGTGGAAGGACCAGTCCAAGCGGTATCAAGACCTTCCACTTGAGCTCGTGGAGGCGCTTGAGGCTATCCAGCCTTATCAAGCCGAACTTCCTGGATGGAACAGTCTCGGCATTTTGCACGATCTAGCCCGAGTGGATCGGCACCGTTCGCCTCATGGCCTCGGGCTCTATCTGGCTCACCTCCGCATGGCTTTCGATCGCAGCGTGATTGAGGTCGTCGACTCCGGGAGGCCCGGGTTTGTTCACCATGGGGATGAGATCGTGCGCCTGCGCGTGGGGCACGAAGTGGAGCTATCGCCAGAGAACTTCGACCTAAAGATGGAGTTCGAGGTAGATGTCACTGACGTTCCTGAAGTCCTTGGCCCTTCGGCTTCCCTGGGCCGTCCTTGGGGTCCGTTGCACAAGCGCATGCGCGCATTGATTAAGGCCGTGGACGAATACACAACCGCCCTTATTGCTCTGGCGGTCGAGCATCGTGGTGGAGCGTGCGAGGGCCGGTAGATGGCTGTGTCAGGTGATTCGCGCTGACTTCGAGGGCCTTAAGCCTGTTCCGAGAGGTCCTGCTCTCTCACCACCCGGATGATGGCTACCGGTAGTGTGACGGGGTCCTGGATCCCGAATTGAGCCCTGCCCGTTCCCCCGAACACGGTGAAGCCCGCTGCGGCGAGACTATCTAGAGACTCCTGTAGGGACCGTTTGCCTTCTCGGACCGCCCCGAACCCTTGAATGGAAACTTCGGTCGCCAGCTCTCCCCAGTCGACGAAGTTCTGTAGGCACTCATCCACTAAGTCGGCGTCTTGAGGTGCTAGGCGCTCGGGGCCGTTGCAGTCATATGCCATGGCGTCGGCCATGAGGTTCCACAATTGGTCTGCAGACTGTATTGCCTGGATGCGGATAGGGGCTGATCGAGCGTTCTGTCTCGGTGACTTCAGCTGGTCCGACACCCATTGCTCGTGATCTCGCTTGATTCGCCGGAGCTTCTCGACCGGATATCGCCCTGGTTGTGTGTCGATCTCTCGATGATCGTTGGCGCAGACCAAGATGAGATTGGAGTAATCATCGCGCGCGGTGGGATCCAGAGGCTCATAGCGCGCTCCACCTGGAGACCGAGCAATTATGTGGGCCTCTTGGCCGACCAGCGCCCCCGGATTTTTGCCCTCATCGGCGCGGACTAGTTCGCCGTGGCAGATGGCGCATTGGTTCCCTGAGCGGGCCCAGAGGCGCTTCTTGGTTTCCACGGTTACAGGCAATGGTTATTCCGATCAACTGAAGTGCGGTCATGTAGAGAGTACTTAGGTATCTAAGCGTCAGTCGGAGGGGTTGTAGTGCAGGAACAGCTGGACCGCGGAACCATTCGCGCCAACTTAGACGGGTTCGTCAAGGCGTGGTCGGACCGAATCGCCCAGTGGCGTGAAACCGGCCAAGGACACACAGAAAAGTCCTATGCCCAGCAGTTCTGGTCCGACTTGATGCGTTGCTTCGGGATCATCCCGGAACGGATCGATCTGTTCGAGCGAGACGCGGCCCGCGCCAGCACCGGGCGGACCGGATACATCGACTTCTTCTGGTCCGGCGTCGTCATTGGTGAGGCCAAGAGCCTCGACAGTGACCTGGATGTCGCGCACGCGCAGGCGCTGGATTACCTCACGGGCGGGTCGGTGGCACAGCATGAGTGGCCCAAATTCGTCCTGGTGACTGACTTCGCCTGCTTCCGCTTGGACAGGCTCGGCGCGGAGAGCTGGACCAGTGAATTCCCGCTGGAGAGGCTGGCCGAGCACGTCGACGAGCTGCTGTTCTTCACCGGTCAGGAGACCATTACCAAGCGGGAAGAAGAGGAAGCCTCGATCCAGGCCGCCCAGCTCATGGCCGGGCTGTTCAACGCACTGGTCGGCGAGGACGCCGACGTGGCCGTCGCCGATGAGGCACCGACGAACGAAGACGACGAGGACGAGCTCACCCAGGAAGCTTCTATCCTGCTCACCCGGCTGTTGTTCCTGCTCTACGGGGACGACGCCGGCCTATGGGAGTCTGACCTGTTCCACCGGTGGGTGGAGTTCGACACCACCGCCGACAACCTGGGCCCCCAGTTGGACGCATTGTTCACCGTCCTCAACACCCCGCGGAACAAGCGCAAGCACGTCCCCGGCATCCTGGGCCAGTTCCCCTACGTCAACGGCGGGATCTTCGACGGCACCGGGCGAGCAGGATTCCTGACCGCCCAGATGCGCGAGGCACTGGTGGAAGCCTGCCGCTTCCGCTGGACCCACATCTCCCCGGCGGTCTTCGGGGCCATGTTCCAGCTGGTTAAGTCCAAGGAAGCCCGCCGGGACGACGGGGAGCACTACACGTCCGAAACCAACATCCTTAAGACCCTGGGGCCGTTGTTCCTGGATGACTACCGCGGCCGGGCGGACCGGCTGATCCGCAACAAGTCCACCACCCGTAAGGAGTTCCTCGCCCTAGTCGACGAGCTGGCCGCGAACGTCTATCTCGACCCGGCGTGCGGGGCTGGCAACTTCCTGAACCTGGCCTACGCGAAGCTGCGGGAAATTGAGACAGACCTCCTGGCCGAGATGCACCGGCGTACCGGTTCCAGAGACCTTTCCCTCGACGTCACTCTGGAGCAACGGCTCACCATCGACCGGTTCTACGGCTTCGAGATCAACTGGTGGCCGGCCAAGATCGCCGAGACCGCCATGTTCCTCGTCGACCACCAAGCCAACCGCAAGATGGCCCAAGCCTTGGGACAGGCTCCCGAACGACTGCCGATCACCATCACCGCGACCATCATTCACCACGACGCGCTCACCCTGGACTGGGGGGCACTCGTTCCGAAGGGGCAAGGCCGGACCTACGTCTTCGGCAACCCGCCCTTCCTTGGCGACCACACCCGAACGACCGATCAGCTGGCCCTCATGCAGACCGCGTGGGGTGGCAACAAGCAACTCTCCCGCTTGGACTTTGTCACTAGCTGGCATGCACTCACGCTGCGCTTGCTCGCCGACCGAGACGGGGAGTGGGCCTTCGTGACCACCAACAGCATCGTCCAAGGCGATCAACCCGAGCGCCTATTCCGTCCCATCTTCGAACAGCAGTGGCGCATCAAGTTCGCCCACCGCACGTTCCAATGGGACTCCGAAGCGCCCGGCAAGGCTGCCGTTCACTGCGTCATCATCGGCTTCACCCGGGACCGCCCGATCCGGCCGCGGCTCTTCGACTACGAGCATGTCCGCGCCGAGCCGGTTGAGCAGAAGGTGGCCGGGCAGATCAACGCCTACCTGGTCGACGGCGCCAACGTCCTGGTCGCCAAGAGAGGCAAGCCGCTGGCCCCGGACTTGCCCGAAGTGATGTACGGGTCGAAGCCGACCGACGGCGGCAACCTCGTCGTGGAGGCCGCGGACTACGGGCGAGTCATGGCAGACCCCTGCATAGCCCCCTACGTGCGGCCCTATGTCGGCTCGCGCGAGTTGATCAATGGGAAGAAACGCTGGTGCTTGTGGCTGGAAGACATGGACCCCAGCGCGCCCTCGCAGTCTCCGGAGCTCAAGCGTCGGTTGGCCGGCGTGGAAGCCGAGCGCCTGAAGTCCAAGGCCGCCTCCACGCAGGACTGGGCTCGATTCCCCCACCTGTTCAGGCAACGCGGTCTGGTCTCCGACGTTCCCTTCGTGGGCCTGCCCGAGGTCAGCAGCGAAGCTCGCCGCTACCTTCCGGTGGGGCACCTCGAACCGGAGGCGATCATCTCCAACAAGGTCTACGGGGCGGTGGACCCGGACGGCGTCATCTTTGCCATCGCATCCTCCTCCATGTTCATCACTTGGATGAAAACGGTCGGCGGCCGGATGAAATCTGATCTGTCGTTCTCCAGCACGATCACCTGGAACAACTTTCCTTTGCCGGAGCTGACTTCCGAACAGCGGCAAGCGATCAGTACTGCCGGACAGAAGATCCTTGACGCGCGAGCGGAGCGGCCAGACTGGTCGCTCGCGCAGCACTACGCCCCACTGGGGATGTCGCGCGCCCTTGTCAAAGCGCATGACGACCTCGACACCGTGGTGGACAAAGCACTCGGCGCACCTCGTCGCTGCCGCACCGAGCTGGAGCGGCAGGAACTGCTCTTCGCCAGGTTTGGTGAGATGAGTCCAGAAAGTCGAGTGCACTAACTCCATGCCTCGGCCCCGACCATAGAAGGGCAGTTGCACTGACCTAGCGCTAGTCGGCGAATGCCGGCTTGCAGGACAGTGAAGGCTGGACTCATCTCCGATCAGATGATCCCTGTCCTTGCAGTGGAATGAATCCTGGGTCATCATCCCGGGCTCTTCCGAAGGGGCTCCTGTCCCATCGCGGCCGGCTCAGCACTTCGGCCGTTCGTTCAACAGTCACTCCCAATGCGCCCCACCGAGAGGAACATTCACCGTGAATCGCCGCACCGTCCTGATCGTCTCCTTAGCCTTCTCCACCTTGGCCGTAGCTGGTTGTTCGACGGGCGTTCGGGCTGACTCCGCTCGTACCTCCAGCCCGGCCCCCACAGTGACCGTCACGGCGCAGCCAGAGACAGAGGTGCCGGAATGGGGCTTCTTGGCGGAGATCGAAGACTCAGGCATGAAGTTCACGGACGATTATGTGGCGGACATGCGCCGCTTCGAGCCTGGTTACGAGGATAAGGTCAACGACGAATGGGTCAACCGTGTATGCAATACCTCGCTGAACGACGGCATCGAAGGCGGATATCACTTTGGGGCTCGAACGGACAAGTTCTGGTTCTCGCAGTTCTATAACGAGCTGTCCAGCTTGAAAGGCTCCTCTTGGGATGTCGCTCGGACGGTGGCTTACCACAATTGCCCATCCCGCTTCGAAGTGGTCACCGCGTTGGAGAACTTCAAGGCCTCTTAGTCCATAAGAGTGCCCGTCCGCGAAGTGGGCAAGTCAGGTACACCCATCCCTTACCTCAGAATGGCTCAGCAAACCTTCCCTTATGCAGGCTGGAGGCCGGAGCTCATAACGGCGCCTGACGATGGACCGGAGTTCCGCGGAGCCTCACCGGGCCCGTCCATGACGGCAGGGCACCGGTCCTTCTCGTGCGCCTGCCTCATTCGCCGGGGTCACGATTACCTGAGAGCTGAGAGTGGTTGAGTCTGGACACCGACGCCGGGCCTGGGTGGAGCTGCTCGGACACAGCACAGCCCGCCTGCGGTCTTCCCCTCCGAGGCGGGCTGTGGGCTGTGGCATGGCGGCTGGCTGCCGTCCTGCTCACCCTTCCAGTTTGGCAGAACCCCGGGACGGCAGGGGTCCGGTGATGTCCCGGAAGCGCGTGCCGCCCTCCTGTTCCGAAACGTCAGATGCCAGCGATCAGCTCCACGCCCCCGAAGGCCCCGGAGTGAACGCCGAAGGCCCCGCCGGGGCGGGGCCTTCTCCAGTGACGCTGTACGCGCGGGGTTCAGTGCTCGTCGTAGTGGTCATCGTGCTCGGCATGCTTGTGGCCGTCGTGGAGGTAGTCCACGTGGTCATCGTGCTTGACCGTCTCGTGCCCGCAGCCCTCGCCATGGGTGTGCTCTTCCACGGTGTGCTCGGCCTGGTTCTCATGCTCGGCCATGGTCGTCTCCTTCCCATCAGGGGTGCTCCGCGGAGCTTGGGCGACCAGTGCACCACACCCCCGACCTGAGGGGAACGGGCCATCACGGCAGGACCTACCAGAACCGGAGAAAACCCTGCACCCCGCAGTCGCGCGCCTGGACGCTCACCGCTGTGGCTTGCCCCTCCCCCGCCCGTCCGGACGGAGGAACCGGACCGGCTCCGCGGCGCCCGTGCGGCGCTGTCATATAACGTCCGTTCGCCACCGTCTACGGTGCATAGAATAAGTGACGGATTACGTGACACTTCTCGACGACTTGAGCTTGCGCGGGGTGGCTGTCACGTAAACGTTCGAATAATTGACAGTGGGGGTACGGCGTGCTCGTCGGGTACATGCGGGTCTCGAAAGCAGACGGGACCCAGACCACCGACCTGCAACGCGACGCCCTGCTCGCCGCCGGCGTTGAGCCGGAAGCCCTGTACGAGGACAAGGCCTCCGGCAAGAAGGACGACCGCCCCCACCTGACCGCCTGCCTGAAGGCCCTGCGGGATGGGGACACCCTGATGGTGTGGAAGCTGGACCGGCTCGGCCGGGACCTGCGCCACCTGGTCAACATCGTCCACGAGCTCACCGAGCGGGGCGTGGGCCTGAAGGTGCTCACCGGCCAGGGCGCGGCCATCGACACCACCACCGCCTCCGGCAAGCTCGTCTTCGGGATCTTCGCCGCGCTGGCCGAGTTCGAACGCGAACTGATCTCCGAACGCACCAAGGCCGGCCTGGCCTCGGCCCGCGCCCGGGGCCGCACCGGCGGCCGGCCCCACAAGATGACCCCCGCCAAGATCCGCCTGGCCATGGCCTCGATGGGCAACCGGGACACCAACGTCGGGGCCCTGTGCAAGGAACTGGGCATCACCCGGCAGACGCTCTACCGCCACGTCTCCCCCACCGGTGAACTCCGCGACGCCGGCAAGAAGGTACTCGCCCAACGCCGGTGACCACCGCGGATTACGGTCGGCAGACTTGGCTAAGGGTGCCCCGTATGACGGGCCGTCGCGGGACAGACCGGCGGACCGGTCCGACGTGACGCCGGCCGAGGGGCAGCCGCGTCGGTTCACGTCAATTCCTTAAGGTCCGGTGGGGTTGCGCTGGGTAGCTCGGCCCGGGGTGGGTTTGCCCCACTCGGTGCCGATCACGGCGTCGGCGTCCGCGGAGAGCAGGGTGTTGATCATGGTCTGCAGCAGGTGGCGCATCATCTCGGGGGACGCTTCGCACAGGGCTTTGCCCAGCAGGCCGGCAGGGTCGAGAATATGAGGAGCGGTCATCGTGATGACTCCATTCGAGGGTGCTGTGAGAGGTTCACTCGAAGGATCACACGGTGGCCGCGTCCACGTCTGAGACAACGTGCCCGGCCACCGGGCGTTACACCACTATGCGGGACTCAACTGCGCGCTGCACGGTCTCGGGGGTGGTCTGGGGGTTAGGGACTAGCTCGATCACCGGGATGGCGAAGGGCGGGTTGCCGGGGTGGGCGACCAGTGCGCGGGATTCCGCGCCGGTGCCGGCCGCCGAGGTGGAGGTGGTCATGAACGATGACGATGAGGCCAGCACGCAGTGCCGGCCCGTCAGCTCGGCGAGTTCGGAGAACAGCGGGCGTTTGAGGTCCTCGCGTTCGGGCACGCATTCTTGCATCAGGGCGGCCCCGTCCACCGCCTCCGCGACCTCAGCGGCCACCCGTAGCCGGGCGGTGATCTCGGCGACGGGTACCTCGAGCAGACCGTGGGCTTTCAGGGTGGACAGGCGGGCGGTGGTCTCGCCGGGGATGGCTGCGCGGCGGGGTTGACGGTTCAGTCATGGTGGGCTCCTACGGTCATGCCTCCGCAGACGTATAGGGTTTGGCCGGTGACGAATCCGGAGCGCTCATCCAGCAGGTAGCTGACCGCGTGGGCGACGTCCTCGGGGGTGCCCATCCGCTGGACGGGCACGGAGTCGATTATGGCTTGGGTTGCCGGGGCGTCGGCCGGGTTGGCGGTGGTGAACAGTTCGGTGGCGATCGGGCCGGGGCCGACCGCGTTGGCGGTGATGCCGTTCGCGCCTTCCTCCAGAGCCCAGGTCCGGGTCATGCCCTGCAGGCCGGCCTTGGTGGCCGCGTAGGCGGTGCGGCGCTCTTTGCCCAACGCCGCCCGCGAGGACATCGAGACGATGCGGCCGAATCCGGCCGCGCGCATGCCCGGCAGCAGCGCCCGGGCGCATAGGAAGGCGCTGCGCAGGTTTAGGGCGATGGCGGCGTCGAACTCGGCAAGGGTCTGGTCCTCCAGCAGGTTCGGGAACACCGCGCCGACGTTGTTGACCAACCGGGTGATCGGTCCCTGTTCCAGTGCCCTGGTCAATGCCGCGGTGGTGGACTCCGGATCTGACAGATCGCAGTGGAGGGCCTCGTCCCCCTCGCGGTCCAGCACGACCGGCTGGTAGCCGTCTTCGCGGCACCGGGCGACGATCGCCGCGCCGATGCCTTGCGCGCCGCCGGTGATCAACACCCGTTGCCGGGCGGTAACTTCTGTTGACATCTGTATCTGTTCTCCCAAGGGGTCAGGTGTGCCAGATGACACGGTGTTCGACAGGCTCAGGGCGGTCTGATCTATCTTGTTGCCGCGTTCAGCAGGGCGTTCTTTTGCTGGGCCCGTCCGGTTGCCGGCGGTGTCAGGTGAGCGCCTGCCGTGCGTGATCAGACCGACCCCGGGGTGTGGGTCACGCCCGGGCTGCAGACTGGCCCGCGACGGCTTTCTCCGCGTTCGGCCCCGGGTTCATCGAGACCACCGAGATCACCGCGCCGATAATCGCGACGAGCCCGAACAGCTGGAACGACGGGCGATCGATAAGGACAGTTCCTCCTGGCGGGACCGCTCCCGGGGAACGTCGGTGATCTTGGGACAGGCCTGGTCCTTGCGGGTATCGATCCCTAGGGCGTTGTTGCGTGCCAGGGCGTTGAGTGCATTGGTGGACCTGGTGCGGTCTTTGCCCGGGCAGCCCGGGGCAGTGAACAGGATCCGTGCCCCCCCCTGACAGACTGGGCTGTATCACGAATCTCGGACACGGTCACGGTCGGTTCTTGGTCTGCCTGGGCGGTCCGCGGGGGCGGGATCAGGATGAAGGGGGCTTGGCGGGGATGAGCGCTCGGCTTAGGGCTTGGCGGAGGTTGTCGTGTAAAGGGTCCGATCGAGAGTGGTCCGCGGTGAGCTGGACGATTCCGGTATCGCCGGACACGCAGAGTTGCCCTTGCTGGTGCAGTTCATGGTGGACGGTGAACGAACTGGAGCCAATCCTCGAGATCCAGACCTTCGCCGAGAGTGGATGGCCATAGTGCATCGCCCGGTGGTACTCCGCCTGCAGGGAACGCACCACGCGCGGACGTTCCCCGTCCGGAGTGGTACCGATCCAGGTGAGGTAGGCGGTGATTCGAGCCTCCTCGAGAAGGGTGATCACCCGCGCATTGTTCACGTGGCCATTGGCGTCCTGGTCCGACCACCTCAGATGCAGCTCGCACTCGAAAGGCACGCCGACCACGGTCGGATCCGGTTGACTCATGCCGGAGCGCCTTCCTCGGTCTGCGCGTCCGGTGCGGAGGACGTGCGTGCCTCCAGCCCACTGAGCACAGCCTGTTGGTCGACACCGAGGACTGGCGGACGCGTGCTGTCGTAGCTGAAGAAGCCCTTGCCGGTCTTGCGGCCGAGCTCGCCACGGGCGACCTTCTCCCGCAGGATGGCCGGCGGGGCGAACCGCTCGCCCAAGGTCGAGGCGAGGTACTCGGCGATGCCCAGGCGCACGTCCAGCCCCACGATGTCCGTGGTGCGCAGCGGCCCGGTGGGGTGCTTGTAGCCCAGCACCATCGCGTTGTCGATGTCCTCGGCGCTGGCCACGCCCTCCTCGACCATCCGCATCGCCTCCAGGGCGATCGCCACGCCCAGCCGGGACGAGGCGAAGCCCGGGGCGTCGTTGACCACCACGGCGGTCTTGCCCAGGCCGGCGGTCCAGCCGCGGGCCGCGTCCACCAGCTCGGGGGCGGTCTGCTTGCCGATCACCACCTCCACGAGGGTGGAGGCCGGCACCGGGTTGAAGAAGTGCAGGCCGAGGAACCGCTCCGGGCGCTGCAGCTGCTCGGCGAGGCCGGTCACGGACAGGCTGGAGGTGTTCGAGGCCAGCACGGCAGTCTCGGACAGGTGCCGCTCCACCGCCTGCAGGGAGGACACCTTCAGGTCCCAGTCCTCCGGCACGGCCTCGATCACCAGCTCGCGGTCGTCGAACGCGGAGCGGTCCACGGAGACGGAGAACCGCTCCAGGATCGCGTCGAGGTTCCCGTCCAGCACGCCGCGCTCGAGGGACTTCGCGGTCGAGGACTCCACGCGCTCCTGCGCGGCCTCGGCCGCGGCCTCGTCCCGCTCCACGACCACGACGTCGGAGCCCTTGATCAGGAAGGCGTGGGCGATCCCGGCGCCCATCCGCCCGCCGCCGAGCACGCCCACGGTGGCGGGCACGGTGGCCTGGACGGCGGTGGGGGCGGACGCCCCGGTCGGTGCGGTCGATTCGGTCATGACGGTCCTACTTCCTGTTCTTCTTGTCGAGAAACGCCTGCATCCGGTCGAACTTGGCCTGGGACTCGAAGAGCATGCCCTGGGCCAGGGTGTCGATCACGGGATGGACCTCCCGCGGGGTGTGGAACACGGACTTGGTGATGCGCACGGCCAACGGGTCCTGCGCGGCGATCCGGTCGGCCAGCGCGTGCGCGGCGTCCATCAGGGCCTCCGGCTCCACCAGCTCGGTGATGAGCCCGGCGGCCAGGCACTCGGCGCCCTTGAGCACCTTGCCGGCGAGCAGGACCTCCTTGGCCAGCGGCTCCCCCACGAGCTCCCGCAGCCGCCACGTGGCGCCGGCGGCGGCCAGGATGCCGAGGTTCGTCTCGGGGTTGCCCATGCGCAGGGCCTCGGTGCCGATGCGGAAGTCCGCGGCGTAGGCCAGCTCGGCCCCGCCACCCAGGGCGTAGCCGTCCAGGGCGGCGATCACCGGCATCGGCAGCTTCGCGATCCGGTCGAAGATCGTGGAGTTGATCCCGGCCAGGGCGTCGTCCCGGCGCCGCTCGCGCAGCTGGGCGATGTCCGCGCCGGAGGCGAAGATGCCCTTCGTCCCGGCCTCCGGGTCGGACGGCGTCCCGGTGAGGATGAGCACCTTGGGGCTGCGCTCCAGGTGGGCGCAGACGGCGTGCAGCTCGTCCACCATCGCCTGGTCGATCGCGTTGCGGACCTCCGGGCGGTGCAGCCGGGCGACGAGCCGGTCCTCGCGCTCCTCCACCACCAGGGTGGTGAAGCCCTCGTGGTTCAGCCGACCGCCGGTGTCGTGCTGTGTGTCGGCCATCGATGTTTCTTTTGCGGTGGTGGGTTCAGGCAATGGCGTTGTGGCCGGTGATCTCGCGGCCCACGATGAGGGACTGGATGAAGTCGGTGCCCTCGTAGGTGTGGACGACTTCCATGTCGAGCAGGTGACGGGCCACGTGGTGCTCCAGCAGCAGGCCGTTGCCACCCATCAGGTCCCGGGCGTCTCGGCACAGCGTACGTGCCTTGTCCGCCACGAACATCTTCTGCAGGGAGGCCTGCTGTTGAGACAGGATGCCCTGGTCCTGAAGCTGGCCGCAGCGGAAGCACATCAGCTGCATCGCGGTGAGGTCGGCCAGCATGGTGGCGAGCTTGTTCTGCACGAGCTGGTTGTGGCTGATCGGCTTGCCGAACTGCACCCGCTGCTGGGTGTACTGCACGGCAAGTTCATAACAGGCCTGGGCATGCCCCAGGGCCTCCCAGGCGACAGTGGTGCGCGTGAGGTTCAGCACGCCCGTCACGGCACGGAACCCGAGTGCCTTCTCGAGTCGGTTGGCTTCGGGGACGCGGACGCCGTCCAAGGTGATCGTGGCCTGCTGAATGCCGCGCTTGGCGATCTTGCCGGTGATGGCCTCGGCGATGTAACCCTCCGGGTAGGCACCGTCCTGCTTCTCGACGACGAAGGCCTTCACCTTCCCGTCGGCCTCGTCGCGGGCCCAGACGATCACCAGGTCCGCGACGTGGCCCAGGCCGATCCAGCGCTTGGCGCCGTTGAGGATCCAGTTGTCCCCGTCGCGGCGGGCTGAGGTCTCGAGCGCCACGGTGTCCGAGCCGTGGTCCGGCTCGGTCAGGGCGAAGGCGCCGAGCTTCTCCAGGGCTGCCATCGCCGGCAGCCAGCGTTTCTTCTGCTCTTCGGAGCCGTGCAGGTTGATGGTCCCCATGGCCAGGCCGGAGTGGACCGCGTTGAAGGTGTTCAGGGAACCGTCACCGCGGGACAGCTCCATGGCCACCAGCCCGGCCTGCATCCGGGTCAGCCCGGCGCTGCCGTAGCCCTGCACGGAGGTCCCGACGATCCCCAGCTTGGCCAGTTCCGGAAGCAGCTCGTAGGGGAAGTCCGCCTCCTCCCAGGCCTCGTTGAACAGCGGCAGGGCGCGGTCGTCCACGAAGGCCCGGATGCCCCGGACCAGGTCACGATCTTCGTCGCTGAGCCACTGGTCGACGTTCAGGAAGTCGGAGTTGATCTCGGGCAGGGCGGCAATGGCAGACACGGGGCGTTCGCCTGTGGACAGGACAGTCATAGGGGCATTCCTCTACTGAAAGAGCGGGGAAACGCAGAGGTTTCCGGAAGGGAAAGAAACGGGGACAGAGCGGGAGCAACTACTGAACGCCGGCAGGTGTCCTGGCGGCGGTGCCGGCCCAGGCGAGGATCTGCTCGCGGTGGGCGTCAACGTCCGGCGGGGTCAGGTCGTAGCTGGCCGGCGTCGTGGAGAAGGTAATCGGATTGCGGATGCCCGCGACCGCATCCTCGCCGGTGCCGACCCGGACCACCGGCTCCAGCCCCACGCCGCGGGCGAACTCGAGGCCTCCCTGCACATCGTTAATGGGCGCGCAAGGCAAGCCGGCCGCCGTGAACACCTCGAACCACTCGGCGGCACTGCGCTCCGCCAGCAGGGTTTGCAGGACCGGGCGCAGTTCCTCCCGACGGCGGCTGCGCTCGGGGGCGGCCGCGAACCGGGCGTCCTCGGCCAGACTCGGCCGGCCCAGCTCGGAGCACAGCTGCCTGAACTGGCGGTCGTTGCCGATCGCCAAAACGATCTCCCCCTCGCCGGTCGGGAACGGGCCGTACGGGAAGATGCTCGGGTGGTCATTGCCCATCCGCGACGGCACCTGCCCGTTGAGGGCGAATCCGCCGGTCTGGTTGACCATGCCGGACAGCGCGGAGGACATGAGGTTTACCTCCACGTGCTGACCCCGGCCGCTGCGCCCACGCTCGTGCAGCGCGGCGAGGATCCCGGTCGCGGCGTGCAGCCCGGTCATGACGTCGAACACAGCGACGCCGGCCCGGTACCCCGGGCCGTCCGACTCGCCCGTAAGGGACATGAGTCCTGAGGCGGCCTGAACCAGCAGGTCGTAGCCGGGCAGCGACGAGCCGCCGGCCGAGCCGAACCCGGTGATGGAGGCGTAGACCGCCGCCGGATTGACCCGGGACACCGAGTCGTAGTCCAGGCCGAAGCGCTCCAGCCCACCGGGCTTGAAGTTCTCGATCACCACGTCCGCGCCGGCCGCGATGTCCCGGGCGGCGGTGAGGTCGTCGGGGTCGCCGAAGTCCAGGGCGATCGAGCGCTTGTTCCGGTTGATCGACAGGTAGTACGTCGAGCGGCCCTCATGGACCGGCGGCATCCAATGCCGGGTGTCGTCCCCTGCGGGGCTCTCGACCTTGATCACGGTGGCACCCAGGTCAGCCAGCAGCATGGTGCAGTACGGCCCGGCGAGGATGCGGCTGAAATCGGCCACCACAATCCCGGCCAGCGGGCCGGTGACCTCGCGGCCGAAGGCGTCTAGGAAGGATCGGACAGCAGCGGCTGTGCTACTCGTGGCCGTGAGGGAGGAGGTGCGTGGCATCGGTGACGTCACAGGGAATGCACCTTCTTCTGGGCGGGGAACTCGGTGTCGGTCTCGGGAGCCTCGATGCCTGGCTCGGGGGCGACCGTGGCGAGGCTAGCGGGTGCTGCCGGGGCTGTCGTCGCGTCCTCCCGGACTGGCGGCGCGGCCTGGTGGAAGCTGTCGGACTCACCGTAGGTGGTGGCCAGGTGCTCGGACTTGCGCAACAGTGCGATCACGGAGAAGAGCGTGAGCGCGACGTAGACGACGGACAGGGCAATGACGGAAAGGATCGACCCGGTGGTGTTGAGGAGCCACTGGCCCACCAGCGGCGTGGTTCCGGCGAAGATGGTGGAGCTCATCTGGTAGCTCAGCGAGATGCCCGTGTAGCGGATGCCTGCGGGGTAGGACTTCGCCAGGATGCCTGCCATGGCGGCGTAGTACATGGAGTGGGGCAACGTGGCGATGGCCATGCCGGCGGCGGCCAGCCCGAAGTTGCCGGTGGCAATTAGGGGGAACATCAGCGGCAGCACGAGCAGCTCGGGGATGAGCAGGATGGACACGGCCTTCTTCAGGCTGATCTTCGAGGCGATGACGGCACCGAAGGGCTGCGCCAGGAACTGGACCACCAGGGAGATGGTGATGATGCCCAGGAACGCGTCGCGTTCGAAGTAACCCTCGTCCACGGCCCAGGCCAGGGAGAAGGTGCTCTTGAAATAGGTGGCGGCCACGCCGATGATGCAGGCCCCGATGCCCAGGACGATGATGGCCTTGTGGCGGCGCAGCAGCTCGCCGAGGGGGGTCTTGACGACCTTCTTCTCCACCATGAGTTCCTTCATGACGGGGGATTCCTCGATGGACAGGCGGATCACCAGGCCGATGACCACCAGCAGGGCGGACAGCAGGAACGGGACGCGCCAGCCCCAGCTGAAGAACTGCTCGTCGGGCAGCATCGCCACCACCAGCCACACGACCGTGGCCAGCAGGTTGCCCGCGGGGGAACCCTGCTGGGCGAAGGCACCGTACAGGATGCCCTTGCCCTTGGGGGCGTGCTCGGAGGCCAGGACCACAGCGCCGCCCCATTCACCACCCATGGCGATGCCCTGGATCAGTCGCATGAAGACCAGCAAGAGGGTGGCCCAGACACCGATCTGGGCGTAGGTGGGCAGCAGGCCGACGGCCGTGGTGCAGACGCCCATCATGAGCATGGTGGTCACCAGGGCGTTCTTGCGTCCGAACTTGTCACCGAAGTGACCGAAGATCACCCCGCCGAGGGGACGGGCCAGGAACCCGACCCAGAAGGAGGCGAAGGCGGCCAAGGTGCCGACCGCCGGGTCGCTGCTCGGGAAGAAGAGCCGGCCGAGCACCAGGGCCGAAGCGGTGCCGTAGGCATAGAAGTCGTACCATTCGACGGTCGTTCCGGCGAAGGACGCGATGCCGGCCTTGCGGGCCATTTTCTGGCGGAAGGCGGCGTCGGCCGGCGCTGCGGTGCTCGATGCGTTCACATCTACTCCCAGGTTGGGTCGTGTGGTGCAGGCCGTGTGAGTCATCACACAGCCAGCGGGACCTGCACTACGTTGCCATCCGACTTCAAGAGCGTCCAATACATAATGGTAACCAGTGTTAGTGGATTTACTTATCGCTCGGGGGTGCCGGCGGGGTGGGCAGGACCTCGGCGGCTAGGTCCAGCACGGCCTGCGTGGCCCGGTTGGTCCCTTCGGTCCGCCACACGAGGACGGCCTCCAGCTGCGGGAGGTCGTCACTGAAGGGGCGGTAGACCAGTCCGGGGGTGTCGATGTGTTGGACCGAGGACACGGTGATGGTGACGCCCACGCCCGCAGCGACCAGGCCGAGAATGGTGTACGAATCCGGTGCCTCCTGGACGATCCGCGGGCTGAACCCCGCGTTCATCGCGGCATGGGTCAGGGCGTCGCGGACGCTCGAGCCACCCGTGCCCGGAAACGTCACGAACGGCTCCTCGGCCAAGTCAGCCACCCGGAGTCGGTCCCGTTCGGCCAGCCGGTGGTCGGAGGGCAGCGCGGCCACCAGGGACTCCCGCTCATAGACATGGCTGGCCAGACCCCGGATACCGATGGGACGCCGGGCGAAGCCGATGTCCAGGGTCCCTTCGGCCACCCGCCGGGCCGCGGCCCCGGCGTAGGTCTGCCCCTCGAGGAACAGCTCGATGCCGGGTTGCCGGGTCCGGACCGCCCGAGCCAATGTCGGCAGGGCATTGCGGCTGCTGGCCCCGGCAAAGCCCACGCTGACCCGACCCACGACGTCCTCGCTACCCCTGACCGCCACCCGCCTGGCTAAATCGACATCCGCCAGGACTTTTCGCGCCGCGGGCAGCAAGGCGATACCCGCCTCCGTCAGGCATACGCTCCGCGTATTCCGGTTGAACAACTGAACGCCGAGTTCCTTTTCCAACGCGCGGATTTGCTGGCTGAGCGCGGGTTGGGCAATGTGCAATCGGGCAGCAGCGCGCCCGAAATGAAGTTCCTCCGCCGTCGCGACGAAGCCTTCCATGTGTCGGAATTCCACAGCTGGCTTCCTCTCGATAGTCACGACGTACTGGCCTCACCCTCCGGTGTCACATGCTGTCCAGAGGGTAGCGCTATGGTGACCCGGGTCATCAACGAGGGGGGATGGTATTTCGCATCGCCGATATGGCGACCCCCGCCGACCCACCAACGCCTCGGCTGGGGCCGGCAGGTCCTGCGGCACCTACTGGACATGCTCCGCGCCGGAGGCCCGGCCAATCCCGACGTCACCGTGGTCGCAGATCCGCCGGGTCGGCGACTCTACGAAAGCATGGGGGCCATCGACTCCGACCCCGCCCAAGGCAGGGAACTGTGGCGACCCCCTATGTGCGCCTCGTGGCGGTCCCGACCATAGGCCCAAGCGTGTCCATTAGGGATCCTCCAACGGACACAGCACAGCCCGCCTGCGGCTTCCCCTCCGAGGCGGGCTGTGGCTGCGGGGTGGGGCGACTGGCTGCCGTCCGGTCCGCTTCTCCATTCTGCCCGCTGCTGGCGGTGGATACGACCACGGTGGTGGACGGATTCCGGAGGCCGCCGGGGTCCTGACTGCCCAGGGGAACGGGCCGGTCCCCCGGCCGGACGGGATGCACGGGCAGACGGCCAGGAATTTGAGAGCATGAGGGACCCCGTCAGCAGACAGTGTGGCGGTCACCGTGGAGAGCCACGGGGCGGCGGGTGCCGTGTCCCTCCGGTCTCGGCCGCCCGGTTCTGAGACCCTGATATCTGTTCAGTATCAGCCCACGTGAGCCCCGCTCTACCGCGGCGAGGAGAGTGAAGGCACAGAAAGTGAAGACCGTCCTGGTCGATGACCTCAATGGGGAACCGGCCGTCGAGACCGTCCAGTTCGGCGTCGATGGCCGGCACTACGAGCTCGACCTGACCCAGGACAACGCCCGGCAGCTGCGGGCTGAGTTGAAGGTCTATGTGCGCGCGGCCCGCCCGGTCGGACCGCCGAAGCCGACCCAGGACGCCGCCCGGATCCGCGCCTGGGCGAGGCAGAACGGGTACGAGGTCTCAGATCGCGGGCGTATCCACCGCGAGGTGATCGAGGCGTACCACCAGGCCGTCTAATGCACCGGCGTCCCCGGTTACCGGGGCCTGTCCCGGGCCAGCAGAAGGCCCCAGCCGAGGGGGTGGCTGGGGCCGTCTACCGTCATCACTCGCACCTGCATCACTCGCACCTTGATGAGGTGATCCTCACCGTAGTGATCCAGTCTGGGGACCGGCTGAGCGCGGGATGGTGATTGACGCAGAACCCGGCTCGGCCGGCACGGTACGAGCCCCTCCACGTCCGCGCTCGACGGATCCGCGTGGCGCCGAGGAGGACGACGGCCCGGTCCTCCGCTAGGGCGGAGTCTGCCCTCCGAACCGCTAAGTGCTGGGACGGAACCGTGGAGACTTCCGCCGATCACCCCAGAGTGTCTTACAACCGATGATGAGTACGCGCTGCGCGCACCGCAGTTCCGATACATAGTTGCGAGACCCTGCGCGAGCAGACGAACGGCGGAAGCACCGGGGCACCGACTTCAGGTCATGAGCGGCCGCGAGACGCCTCGCAACCCTTGGGTTATGCGACAGCCTTGGGGGCAAAGATCGTGGTGGCGGCAGAATGACTAGGAAGATTCCTGCGTTCGATGGAGAACATGACGTGCCCACCACTCAGCGGCTGTTCGAGTCCGGAATTCACTGGATGAAGCTGGAGGAGGAAGACTTCAACCGCGCTGTCGAACTGTTGCTGACGCGCATCCATGGCCGGGAAGCACTCGTCATTGACGGTCGCGGTGGCGACAAGGGCATCGATGTGGCCGTGCGCCAAGACGGCATCATCAAGAGGATCTACCAGTTGAAGCATTTCCCTGAGGGCTTCTCCGGGGGTTTCAGGGACACCCGCCGACGGCAGATCACGGGCTCGTTCACACGGGCCTGCGACAACCATGAAGACCTGGCCGAATGGATCCTTGTGGTGCCGAGGAACCCGACAGTCGAAGAAGATGAGTTTGTCCAAGGCCTGGCAGCGGACAGAGAGATCGACCTTGAGATTTGGGGCCAGGCCAAGCTCGATGCGGCGCTACTGCCCTACCCGGAGATCGTGCAGGCCATAACGCGCAATGACACAGTGGAACTGCTTGCGCGCTTCAATGCGGAGACAGCCGCCCTTGTTGGCCCTGACGACCTTACCGAGCGCGCCGAAGGATTAGTCGCCATTACCGAATCGCGAAGCGACTACTGGACCACAAACCTGCACGTAGTCGATGGCACAGCCTTTGAGTCATACATCGCCAAGCATCCTGAGGCGATGGAGAAAGAACCGATCCGCACCACCATCGAGTGGTCATTCGGTGAAGAGCACCAAGATCTTCAGGCCAAGCTGCAGCATGCCGAAGACTTCGGCACCTTCGAGCCCCTCACCCTCCCGGCGATCCTTGCCAAGATCACGCGCAGCGGGCCGGACTGGGTGCAGGCTCATCCCAAGCTGCCCAAGGACGGCGTCATTTCCCGTACCTCTCAGCCAGTGCGGCCTTCCGGACGAGAGGTCATCACGTTTGATGTACGAGATGAGCGCGGGTATTCGAAAGGTCGTTTCGAAGGGGACATCCAGGCACGGGTCTTCGGGACGTTGGGCGTGTCCATCAAGTGCACGTTTGCGAACATCGCCACCGGCGTGATCGTCCTTCCGGAGGATTTCGAAGCCCCGGGGCAGTTCACATACCACTTTGACTTGGACAACGCCTTCATCGAGGACGTGTCCAGAATCGTGGACATGAGCCGGCTCCTCTCCGTCGGCACAGTCATGGACGTCTACTTCAACGGAGGCCACGTCGGGAAACTCCGCCTCCATTCGGGGGACGGCGCCTTTGAGCTCAGTGCGGTCGAAGAGGAGCTGATCGAGGACCTTCTGTTCCTGCAAAGAAACATCCATGGAGCCACCTTCCGCTTTCCGCGTGAGGTCTCCCCCCGCGAAAGGGTGATGCTTCGAGTCGGCAGGCGGCTCCTTGAAGGCCACTCCACACACATGCCGCCCGGTACGAACTTGGTCTGCTACCTCACAGGGCAAAGTGGAGACGCCCTACTCCGTCTTCTCCGGGAGGGCGGGGCCATCGTCAGCAATCCAGATGCATTCGGTCTGGAGAGCCAAGGTGGCAAGTACGATCTCGGGCCGGTCACTTTCTACCACCCCAACCTTCGGGTGCTCGACGCTGACGAAGTTATCCAAGCTCTCGAATCCGGCATAGCGGAGGGCATGAAGGTCGTGCTGGAGCCCGATGACTCCACTCTGGTTCAGGTGTGGCCGGGGAGTCCCGGCCCGGACTACACGACACCCCCGCCTTTCCTCCCCTGGAATCTCCCGTCGAACGAACGACCCGACGAAGGCACAGAGGACTACTAGAGGGCAGGAGATTCCCATAGTCGAACTTGAGTCTTTGGCTCTCGACCGAGTTAACTCAGCGGTCCCAGGACATCGCGTCCCGCTCCCGTTCCGGCGCACTTTGCGACAGCTGATCCTCAGCTGGCTGAGGATCAGTCGCGGCGGGTTCGAGGTTGATCCAGTTGTCGGACAGCCCCGACACCAGCGCGTCGTGCCGAGCATCGCGCTCAGCCGACCCACTGCCCGGGTCGGGGTTGAGGGCGGCGTGGGCGGCGTGGTGGTAGCGGGCGGTGGTGTCCTTCTCGGTGGGGGCCTTGCCCAGGGCGGTGTCGGCGTCGTCCTGTTCGGACACGGCCCGCCAGACGAGTACGTCGGCGGCCGCGGCGCGGCGGGCGGCCGGGTCGGGGTGGCGGTGGGTGAGCTCGTCGTACCAGGCCGGTGGGTCGGCCTCGATCCGGTCCAGCCGGCCGTCGAGCTCGGTGTGGATGCGGGCCAGGAGGTCGGCGGTGACCGCGCGTTGGCTCTCGGGCTGGTGCTGCGGCGCGGTGAGGGGTGCGTCCTCGGCGCGGGGGGTGCAGCGGGCCAGGACCTCGGGGACGGCGTCGTCGGCCGCGGCCTCGCCGTGGTGGTGCAGGGCCGGGTCAGCCTTGACCAGCTGCGGCCAGGTCGCCGCGTCGGTCAACCGGGCCACGGCCTCCGGGTCATCCCCGTAGGTAGCCTGCACCCACTCGTGCGTCCGGGCAGAGCGGGCGGCCCAAGCCAGGTAGTCGAGTTCGTGGACCATCCGGCCCAGGTCGTTGGCCCAGGCGCGCTGTTGGTCGCGGACCTCATGGGCGGTGTGCTCGGCGGACTCGCGCTTGAGCACGCCCTCGAGGACGGTCACCGGCCGCTCGGCCGGTGGGGTCTCGGTGAGCAGGCCCCACTCATCCGGGGAGTGCGCCTCATGATCGGCCCCGAAGTCGACGTAGGCGTGGTTCGCGTCGCGGCCGCGGGTCATGGCCACGTAGAACAGCTCCCTCGACAGTCCGGCCGTGGCCACGGCGTGGGCCGAATCCACGGTGACGCCCTGGGAGCGGTGCGCGGTGGTCGCATACCCGAGCTCGGTGGAGGACGCGAGGTAGTCCGGGTCCAGGGTCACCGCTCCCCCGGTGGCCTCATTCCGGGCCACCGCGGACCCGTCGGGGTTGATCCCGGTCAGCGTCAGCCGGGTGCCGTTGGCGATGAACGCCCCGGTGGCATCGCGCAGGGACCGGTCGTTGCGCCGGGCCAACACCAGGTCCCCGGCCCCGGCGGTGGCGTCCCCGCGCAGGGTGACGGTCTGCTCGACGTCCACGTCCCCACTGGCGACCAAATCAGCCTGCGCGCGGGTGTTCAGCTCGGCCACGGTGGCGTTGTCCGAGGCGATGAGGATCGTGGACAGTCCGGCCCGCTTGTCCGCCAGCCACGCCGAGTACGCCGAGTCCGCGGCGTCCTGTCCGGGCGCCCCGTGGATCCGGCCGTTCGCCGCGTACTCCCCCAGCACGTCGGCCTCGCCCTGGCGCAGGCGCAGGGAGGCCTCCCGTTCCCACTCGTTGCGGAACCGCCACACCATGTCCAACCGTTCCGGGGTCCCCTTGCGGTCCATCCAGCCGAGGAACCCGCCGGCGTCCACGGCCTCCAGCTGGGCCGGGTCCCCCACCAGGAGCACCTTGGCCCCGGCGGCCTCGGCCTGCCGGGTGAGTTCGGCCAGCTGGGCGGTGGAGACCATCGAGGCCTCATCCACGATCAGCAACTGGTTCTCGGTGAGGGTGTAGCGGGCCTGGGCGGCGTGCTGCGCGGCCAGCTTCGCCGCCAGCCGCTCGATGGACGCGGCGGTCCGCTCCGTGCGCGGCCGGGCCTGGAGCTCGTGCAGCTGGGCGGTGAGCTGCTGGACGCGCTGGGCGCGGCGGGCCGCCCCGTCCCCCACCGACTCATACAGCCACTTGGCGGTGTTCTCCGTGGCCACCCCGAGTTCGTCCCCGAGGACCCCGGCGGCCACTGCCGACGGGGCCAGCCCGACCACGGAGGACTCCCCGTGGGCGTCCGTCCAGAGGTGGGCGACGGCGGCCATGGTGGTGGTCTTGCCGGTCCCGGCCGGACCGATGATCGCGGACACCGCACGCGGGGAGGACAGCACGGCGGCGGTGGCCCGGGCCTGGTCGGCGCTCAGCGGGTGGCCGGATGTGGTGGTCACCTGCCCGACCCGGGCGGTGATGGTGTCCGGGTCCAGGCGGGGCCCGGCCGCGGTGGTGGCGCGGGCCATGAGGTAGGCCTCGTCGTCGAGGACCTGCCGGGTGGTCCACAGCCCGGCCGCGCGCTGGTGGTCGAACACCGAGCGCCCGCGGTGGGCCACGGCCGGGTCCGCGGCGTCCGGGCCGGTGGTGTCCGGGGCGATGGACCGGGTGGGGGTCAGTTCCACGGCCTCGGCCAGGGCGGTGTCCACGAGCCTCTCGGTGGCCGCGTGCCGGTCGGCGGCGGTGCGGTAGCGGACCAGGCGGGTGATGCGTTCTGCCGAGGCGGTCACGTTGGCCCGGGTGAACGTGGCCCGCCGGGCTGAGGCATCGGCCAGCGTCCAGGTGGCCAGCTGTCCCACGACGTCGTCGGTGAGCTGGTCGGGCGTGATGGTGGTGTCCGCGTGGCCGACCGCATGGGCCACCACGGTGGCCGGGTCATGGCCGGTGGCCAGGGACCGCTCCCGCCAGCCGACCATCTTCTCCGCCAACGACAACGACGACTCCTCCTTCGGGGTCCGGGTGTCCAGGGTGGCCTGCTGACGCAGCTGCAGCACCACGGCGGCCGGCGGCCGCCCGCCGTGGGTACCGGTCCACTCGGCCACCAGCTCATCGGTGCGGGCCTCGATCGCCCGGGACCGGGTGGAGAACTCCTCGATCAGGCTGTCCGGGACCCCGGCCAGCTCCACCCGGTGCCCCGTGGTGTCCGGTTGGGCGGACACGTCCTCGGCGGTGGCCGCGGCCACCGCGGCGGCCAGCTGCTGGCCCTCCTCGGACCGGGACTCGGGCAGGGCACCGATCTGCTGGTGGAGCCGGTCGAACAACAGGGAGTTGTAGGTCTCGGAGATCGCCACCACGTGCCGGTGCAGCGTATAGCTGTCCAGGGTCGCCCACTGCCCGTCCAGCACCCGCTGGACCCGGTTGGAGATCACCGTGTGGGTGTGCAGCTGCGGGTCCCCGGCCCGGGAGTCCCAGTGGTCGAACTGGCTAGCCACCAGCCCGGTCACCGGCACGTGCGCCACCCCACCATGACCGGCCCGGGATTGCAGGACGTTGGCCTCGACCCAGGCCAGGGTCTCGTTCATCGCCTGGGCGTGGGCCTGATGGATCTGGCCCTGCAGCGAGGGCCCGGCCACGGCCCACAGGGCGGACACGGACTTGGGCACCGAGAACGTCAGGTCGAACCCGGCCACCGCCTCCCGGGTGGCCTTGGCCGCACGCCCACGGGGGGTCTTCGCCTCGGCCGGAGCCGTCTGGCTGGCCATCGGCGCCCGGCCCAGCAGGTGGCCGGTGTCCGGGTCGCGGGCCTGCTCATAGAGCGCCACCGCGGCCTCGCGGGTGACCTCCTGCCCGGGTGTCAGGGAGGTGCCGGTCAGTCCGGCGCCGACCCAGCGTCCGGCCGGGGCCTTGGCCTCGGTGTAGTAGGCCGTCAGCTCCGCCCGGCCGTGGTGGCGCTCATCGCCGGTGGCCACGGAGTCCAGGTAGTAGGCGATGGACATCTTCGCGATCGACACGGTCACCGGGCCACCTCCTGCCCGGCCACCGGGGCCCGGCCACGGTTGCCGGTGGGTGTGGCCACGGCCTGCCGGAACCGTGTCCAGGTGGCCAGGATGTCCCGGTCCACGGCCGCGGCCGGGCGGCCACCGGTGGCCTTGTACAGGCGCTTGCACAGGGTGTCCCACTGCCGGACCACGCCCTGCAGGTGCTGGCGCTCGGTCGCGGCCAGCTCGGCGGCCTCGGTCAGCTCCTGGTACTTCGCGGCCAACTGGCCATGCCTGTCCTGCAGGGCGGCCAGCTGCTCCCGCAGGCCGGTCACCTCGGTCGTGGACACCCGGGCCTCGGCCGTGGCCGACCAGTTCCGGCGCAGCTCGGACAACTGGCCGGTGGCCAGGGCCAACCGGGCGCGGACATCAGCCGCGTCGTTGGCCTGGCCCACCAGGATCCTGGCCGTTGACCGCTGCGCCTCGGCCAGCTCGGCCCGCAACCAAGCGACTTCCCGGTCACGGTCCGTCACCCGGCCGCGGCACTGGCCCAGGGCCGTCTCGGCCTGGGCCAGTTGCCCGGACACCACGGCCAGCTGGTCTCGGGCGGACACCTTGCGGTTGGACCCGCGGGCGCCTGTGCGGCGGCGGGCCTCGGCCTTCTGGCACGCCGGATCACAGAATCGCCGGTGCGCCCGGCTGCCCTCCGGCAGCTGCTTCCCGCAGGCCTGGCACCGCCGGCCGGCCGAAACAGGCGGCAGGCCGTAGGCCTGCCGGCGGCACTGCTCATCGCAATAGCGACGGTTCGCCCGGGCGTCCGCGGGCAGCGGCTGGGCACAGTTCTGGCACCGGCGCACATGCGTTTCCATGCTCCGAGTTCGCCCCCGCCCGGCGCCGACGTATGTCAGAAACCCGGACAGGATGTCCGAGAGTGCACCTTGGTGCCAGAGGTGTGATGACTGATTGACCGTTTCGCTCGTCGAGCGAAACGGTGCCGTGGGCGGCCGCAGAGCGTGCCGAAGAATGGCGGTCGCCTGCAGCTTGGTGACCGGGTGAGGATGTCGGCGCCATAGAAGTGGTGGGAACTGAGTGTGGAGGGACAGCCTCTGATGCTCTACTGGGTCGAGGCAAAGACCGCGCGTGTGTGAGGCCAGCGAGGGTGCCCCTTGCACGTGATCCGTTTGGATCACCTGATTCTTCAAGTCCCCACGCACATGGGTGCCAGAGTCCCCAGCTCGCCGCACCTTGAAGTACGTCGTGTGCAAGTCCGGGCCGGCCTTCTCCCCCATGCGGGCTGGACAATCAGGCGGAAGAGAATCGTCAGAGTCCTCGCGCGTACCCTCGGAGAGTGAAAGTCTTCGCCGTCTTCGAGCCTGTCCCCGCCAACAACACCGGGCAGCACCCCCAAGAGGTTCGGGAACTATCGGTGGAGGCAACCACCTATGGGGAAGGTGCCACAGAGCTGCGCGGCTTAGTCCCGCAGGAGTGGAGGATTATGAACTTCCGCCGGGACAGCTACTAGTCAGTTCTGAACGGGCGGCGAGAGTGGAACTTCAGTAAGGGGTGAAAGTCCCAACAGCCCTCTGAACCGGACATGCCCTTTCTTGCGAGGATTGACCAGGGCAGAGCGAGTGTTCGCGACTGCCTCATAGGTGCGGTGAATCAGGACGGCCACCTGCTCGATGGTTAGGTCCTCTCGGGCCGCCAGCTCCACCTCGTAGGCGGTCCACTCGGCTCCCCGCCGCGCGGCCGTCGGGACGGTGCGGTGTTGCCGGTCGGTTCGCGCTGCCTGGCCCTTCATGGTTTCGGCCGCTTGTTCGGTCTCCGTCATGGTGGCCTTGCGCCGCTCGTACTTGGCCCGCAGGTATGCGCTCTTGGCTGCTCGGCAGACGGCACAATCACAGCCGGCCTGCCACTGGGAGAAGCTGCCGTGCTCCGTGGTGCGAGGATGGCGACGGGCGGTGTCGATCCCGCTGCGGAGCAATGAGGCGCGGACGACATCGCCGTTCAACGAGAGTTCCTGGCCGATCTGTCCGGTGCTAAGTCCCTCGTGCCAAAGGCGCAGGATGCGCGGGGTGAGGTCCTGGACGATCTTCGGAGACTTCCGAGGGCGCAATGCTTTTGGCGTCCGTCCCTGCTTCCACTGCCGGTAGTGGCCATCGCACCAACCCCGCGCCACCACGGGTCTCCCACAGTCCGGGAAGGCACACACACGCAAGCCCCTTCGCTCCAGAGGCTGGACAAGGCTGTCGTCCGGCCGCGCGTTAAAGGGTACTTCCCGCATGAAGAGGTAAGGCGCCGCGCTACGGGGGCGAACCGAGCGGGAGCCCCCGTCAGACGCCTTCGCGGAAGCGTCCTCCAGCGACCGTGCGCTGGTAGTGAGCACTGGCGCCCCGTTCACCCCGGCACGCCGCTGTGAAATGCGGTGAGTCCACACCGAAGGTGGCCAGAGCGTCCTCGTAGTACATGCTCATTTCCGGGTCATAGCCATGGGTGGCTACTCCTTGCGCAAGGAGATCCAGCAAGAGCGCGTTGTCGCGCACCTGGGGCCACTGCGTCACCCTATAAGCCGGCGCGACGGCCGGGCCGGCGGGGCCTTTCTGGACCTGCGGCCCAGGTGCACCGCGGTCCGGCGTGCCAAGGCCCGATCCGGCCGGTGGCCGTTGCTCTTCGGCAGAGCGACCCGCCGCAGAAAGCCCCTGGTCGTAGAATCCGGTTCCCGCGCCACCACTTCGCTTCACCCACGTCATCCCCGCAGGCTAGGCAACGGCCGGGACGAGATTAGGCGCTCCCCGGTGGTCCTCAGCGACCGGCTTTTGGCCAGGGGTAAAGCGAGTCGAGGCTGACGATGCCGTTGGGACGGCCCTCGGCGTTGTAGGAGAAATCAGAGTGCTCGTGGGAACCGTTGGCGTGAGCAATGGCTGCCAGCACCAAGCTGGCGTTCTCCCGGTCCAGAGCGGGGATGTCCTCGGACAGGTCGACGGCCGGCCCGCCGATCAGGGAGGCCGCGATGCGCACCAGTCGCTGTTCGCCACCTGACCAAGCTCCCGCGGCGTTAAGAAGTTCTTCGGGATCAACCCAGGCGCGGTCCCCGTCCCGGTGGATCCACGGCGCGCCGTCGCGGATAGCGACCCGGGAGCGGATGAGCAGCTCCACCCCGGCTTCGGTGGCGTACATGCCCTTGGCCCACGCTCGGACCGCTTCGTTGATCGTGGTCATTGGGAACTCCTCTGCAATGGCTGGTCTACTGCTGACTGTAGGGGAAGGCCTGGACGCGGGATGGACTGGACCGACGGCAGCCATCGTCACCGCAGCAGCGCCGGGTCGATGCCATCGCCGAACTCGGCTCCGGGGTAGCAGCGAGGGTGGATACCGCTGATGATCTGCTCCCGCAGGCGGTGATCGACTTCGGACAATGCCTCATGCACGGATCGCCCATCCATCAGCGCGTCGGCGCCCACTTGGGGGACGGTGATCCAGCCCTGCTGACCGCAGAACGGGCAGGACCGGGTGAGGATGTCGGCGCAGACCTCCTGCATGCTGTCGTAGATGGCGTGACGAGTCATGGTGGACTTCCTTTCCGGGACCGGCCCTCTCGGGGCCGGACCCGTCGATCGAGTGGTTCAGTTGGTGTGGCAGACGGCCATTTCGATCTCTTCCAGAACAGACAGCACCGGAGTTCCGGGCCGGCCATTGACGTACTGGATGGTGGCGAGAGCCTGGCGAACGGCAGCGGCAGCGCGAGTGGAGCCGTGAGTGTTGGCGAAGGCCAACAGGTGCTCGATGAGCGTGGTTCGCTCCGTCTCTCGCTCCTCACTCGGACCGTTCAGGTGGTCCTCGACCGCAAGTACGGCCAAGCGAATTGCGACCCCGGTCAGCGTGTCGTGGACGGTTCCGAAAACCTTCAGAGCCGGGTACTCCCTACCGTTGGTCGTCGTGGTGACGGGTGCAGGGGTGCTGG
>NZ_CP133843.1:0-104450 GCF_031432995.1 Citricoccus sp. I39-566 | reverse complement strand
TGTTCTGTCCTGGTCCGCCGGAACGGCGGCGGACCAGGACGCCGGCCCTGGCGGGCCGACCTGATTTTTTGCCTGCTGTCCTGCGGATTATGCGCCCCGGCTCCACCGGCACAAGCCCCTCCTTCGTCGGGGCCGGTTCCCCCGGAAACCTTGGGTCGGCGCTTCCTCGTGCCTCGGTCGCTTTTTTCCTCCCCAAGCTTTCCTCCTCCACCGCCCTGCGGGTTGATGCCGGCTCCGTCCAGGGCAGCTCACTTCGTTTCGCCAGCAGGCAAAAAACAAGGGGGGAGAGGAACAACCACCCCCCACGGCGGAAGGAACCCCAGATGAGTCACCATGCGATCTACGACAGCATGCAGGACGACAGCGCCGACCTCCTGACCCCGGTGTGCCCGTTCTGCGGTCAGCAGGGCTGGACCACCATCCCCCAGGCCGGGGCTGACGCCCTGATGGACGGCCGGCCCGTCCAGGAGGCCCTGCCCGAGCTCGATCACCGGCTCCGCGAGCAGATCACCAGCGGGACCCACCCGCGCTGCTTCCCCGGCGCCGAGTTCGGCGAGGGCATCGACCCCGACCTCATTCGCGGCCACTGAGCCCGAGAACCCCAGGCGAAAGGACCAGACCATGACCACCGTGACCGTCTACAGCAAGCCCGCCTGCGTGCAGTGCAACGCCACCTACCGGGCCCTTCAGACCAAGGGCATTGCCTACGAGACCGTGGACCTCTCCCAGGACGCCGGCGCCCTGGAACGAGTGCGGGCCCTCGGGCACCTGCAAGCCCCCGTCATCATCACCGAGACCGGCGAACACTGGTCCGGATTCCGCCCCGACAAGATCGAGGAACTAGCCAAGCAGGCCACCGCAGAACTAGGGCGGACCTGATGCAGGCACAGCCAGGCACCCTGGACCTGCTGACTACCCCGAGCCGTGGATGAGCCCGGGGACGGTGGATGGCAACGGTGCATCCGGTCCAGGCTCACACAGCAGTAGACCCCCCTGATAGGGGGCGGCGTCCATGACTTTCACCGAAGCAGAAGAGAAAGACCCCACGAACCCAGGCCAGTCCCCTACTCGACGAGAAGTAATAATAGTAGTAAGCTTACTATTATTACTTCTCGTTCTAGGGAGCTTCGATGGTCGAAACGTCCACCCCGACGGTGAGCGACCGTGTCTTCGCGGCCTGTGACCAGCTCGAGGCCGCCGGAGAGCGCATCACCGTGGCTACGGTGCGCAGGCAGGCCCAGGTCTCCATGCAGGATGCCTCCGAGGGAGTGCGCGCCTGGCGGCAGGCCCACGCGCAGGCTCAGTCCGTGCCCGAACCTCCCGAGGCCGTGGCCCGGGCCCTGAATGGCGCTTGGGGAGCGGCCCTGACGGCCGCGCGGACGGAGGTCGAGCACCTGGCCACCGAGGCCAGGCAGGCCCAAGAGCACGCCGAAGCCGAAGCGGCCGACCTCTTGGCAGCCATCACCGAGACGGAAGCCAGTCGCGATGAAGCCCGAAGCGAGCTCGAGCGAATCCGGGCCGAGCTGACCAGAGCCCAAGCCGAACAGCAACAGGCCATCGGAAAAGCGTCGGACGCCATCCAGGCCCGCGCCCGCGAGGAGGGCCGCAGAGAACAAGCGGTGAACGAAGCGGGCCGGCTACGAGGAGAGCTTGACGAGGCCAAGGAGCGGGTCCGTGAGTTCCAAGACGTCGCCGACCAAGCGAAAGCGCAGGCCCAGCAAGACCGCCAGGCGCGGGCCCAGGCCGAAGCGGAGACGAAAGCGGCGCGAACAGCCCTCACGGAGGCCGAGATCAGTCGGGACGAGGCCTTCAGCACCCTCAAAGACTGCCGAACGGAGCTGACCAAAGTGCAGGCCGAGCGGAATCAAGCGGTCCAGACCGCGGCCCAAGCCAGTCAAGTCCAAGCCCAGGAGAAGGCCACCCGCCAGCAGGCCGAAGCCGAGGTGGCACAGCTGCGCAAGGATCTCAAGAGTTCTCGGGAAAAGCTCCGCAAGACCGACACCGAGACGAAGTCTCTGCGGACCGAGCTGAGCGCAGCTCAAGAAGAAATTCGGACGCTGCGCGGCTAAAACCTCCCCCGGGCAAGGGGCCGGCCGCCCCTCCGTGGGCTCGGCATCGCCGCCCAGCCCGGCACCGGGTCCGCGGTGCAGGCCCGACTGGAAGCCCGGCCAGACGTCCGTGGTTCTTCACGGTGTCGAGCCTGCCTCGCGTTGCGGCCGGTGTCTGTCCCTTCGCGAGAGCCTCGGGGGAGGGGAGGGATCATCTCGGTCTTGGAGCGGTTCGGCGGTGTCTTCACCCCGTCTGGGTTAATCCCCGACGGCAGCGGCGTCTGGCATGCCCGCGCGGGCGTGCCGGTCATCCACGAGGCCGTCACGGATGCCGAGCCTGCCAGCGGCGAGAATGGCATGTCCCCCTGACGACTAGGTGCGTGGAGACGGGTTAGTCCTGCGCACTGGCAACGCTGCGCTGTTGTGGATGTCCCATGTGCCCTACTCGGTGCCGTCGGTGGCGTCGCCGCTCAGGTCACGGCTGATCTGTGGTTCGCCGGAGTCCTCGAAGATGATGAGGACGTCCTGGTGGACGGTGCCGTCCGGCATGGTGACGTCGGCGCGGAGCGCATTGCCGCGCCACCCTTTGTCCTCCACCGATTCAACCCCATACTTTTTGGCAACGTTCTCCTGGATGTTGTTCTGTGAGGCGATGTCTCCGTAGATGGCATAGGCGAGAGCAGCCAGGCCGATGACGAGGATCCCTGCCCCCGCGAGCACCTCGCGGCCGGCATCCTTTATCCGGTCCGGCCCGGCGTAGCGCGCGTCCTCTCCGTCCAGGTGGGCTTGGTACCGCTTGCGGAGCCACATCCCGTGGGCGAGGACCGCCAACCCCACGATCGCCAAGAGGGTCCCAATCCATTGGGTGACGTAATAAGTCTGCAGGTCGATCGGTGCGTACATGATTCCATTCTCTCTTGGGAGACACCACCGTGAAGCCACCGGTCGTGCACTGCGGGACCAGTCAGGGCCCGTCCCAACTACGGACCGTTCCGTGCTTCAGTGCAGGGCCATGCGGCCCGGCCACATCGGTGTGCCACATTTGCGCGGGAATCATTAGCCAGCACTCGCCGAACCATAAAGGAGATGGTGAGCTCACGGCAGCCGGGAGGGACACGTCTGGTGCCCGAAACTGGCAACCGCCGCCTTGAGTATTCAGAACGGCCTGATGCTGATGGCCTCGATGACACCGCGCCACTGGGCAGCGGTCACGGTCGCGGCATCTACGAGGGGAGGCCGGCGTAGGAGTGCAGGCCCGGGAAGTAGATGTTGACGATGGTGAAGTTGAACACGATGCAGGTGTAGCCGATGATGGACAGCCACGCGGCGCGTTCTCCGGTCCAGCCGCGGGTGGCGCGGGCGTGCAGGTAGCCGGCGTAGATCACCCAGATGACGAAGGTCCAGACCTCCTTGGTGTCCCAGCCCCAGTACCGGCCCCAGGAGGCTTCGGCCCAGATGGCGCCGGCGATCAGGGTGAAGGTCCACATCATGAAGCCCACGGCGTTGATGCGGTAGGACCAGTTCTCCAGGCTCAGCGCCGGGGGGACCAGGCGCATGAAGGCCAACCTGCCGGTGGCGCCGGTGGGTGCCTTGGCCTCGCGGCGGTGCTGGATGAGCTGCAGCACACTCATGGAGAAGGTCAGGGTGAACAGGGCCGAGGACAGCACGGCGATGGAGACGTGGATGACGATCCACGGCGACTGTAGCGGCGGCTGCAGGTATGCGATCGGGGTGGGGAAGCCCATGGTGGCCGCGGCCATCATGATCACCACGAGCCCGGTGACGAAGGTGCCCAGGAAGCGGATGTCTCTGCGGATCAGGAACAGCAGGTACACGACGGATACCAGCAGGGCCCCGGTGGTGCAGAACTCGTACATGTTGCCCCACGGCACCTGGCCCGCGGCCAGGGCCCGGGCGATGACCGCGAAGGCGTGCAGGGCGGCGGCGATGATCATCAGTGCCACCGCGACGTTGGCGGCCGGGCGGCGCGTGACCCCGGTGTATTCCATATCCTCGTCCACCAGGCCACCCACCGCGCCCCCGGCGGCCGGCGATGCCGTCGTGCCTGGGCCGTGGCCCGGCGCCGGGGTGCTTGCCGGCCCACCCCCTGCCCCGACTAGTTGCTTGTGGCGGGCCTCCGAGGACCGGTCTGCCTCGGTGCACTCGTGTTGTTCGGCCAGTTCGGCTTCCAGGGTCCGGATGGTCTTGGAGGAGCTGGCCATATCCAGGGCGAAGATGATGAATGCCGCGGCGTAGACGATGGCGGCGATCAGCATGAACAGGTCACTGTAGCCGGCCAATTGATAGTTGATGGGCTGCATGGGTCACTCCACTCGGTTCTGTGCGGCACCGGCGACGGCGATGGGTCGCTCGGTGCTCTCGGTGTCTTCTGGTGCCTGCACTGGCCACAACTTCTCAAACTGCCGGCGCAGGGTGAGGTGCTCCTCGCGCAGGCCGAAGTCCTCGCCACGGGCCAGCAGCCCGTACTCCACCATGGTGGACCCGCCGGGGCCGGTGGTGCCCCGCACCCAGACGCGGCGGCGGCGCACGAACAGGCTCACGCCGAGGGCCACGAGGGCCAGCACGGCGAAGAAGCCGACACCCCACTTGCCCGGGTCGTAGAGGATGTCCAGCCCCACGTAGCGGCGCAGGCCGTCGAAGCTGATCGAGCCCTTGCCCTCTGGCAGGTCGTAAGACTCCCCGGGCTTGAGCGTGATACCGCCGGCCTCGAGGGCCCGAGAATTCAGCTCGGTGAGGTTCTCGGTGTCCAGTACGTACACATTCTGCGGGTCGCCCTCGTCCAGGCCCAGGTCGCCGTAGTAGGAGTTCAGGTTCAACTCCGGGTTCAGCGGGGCGGGGTCGATCGAGACTGCCACCCCGTCCTCCCCGGTGTAGGCGGTGGGCAGGAAGAACCCGACGAAGCCGAGCTGGTCGGGTCGGGCGTCGGGGGCCTTGATGGTTACCAGCGAGGTGAAGAGGTTGTCCTGGACCTGGGCGATCACGGGGCCCTGGAAGGCGATGTCCCCGTTGCCGTCCCGCACCGTGACCTCTGGGGCGTACCCGTTGCCCACCAGGTAGACCCGGGTGCCCTGGAAGTCCAGCGGGTGGTTGACCTTCAGCTCGACCTCCCGGGCGGTGTCACCGGGACCGTCCTGCACGTCCAGTACGGCCGTGTAATCCAGCGGCTGGCCGTAGTGGGTCGGGGACTGCCGGTCATAGACGTACTCGAAACGCTTCAGGGTCATCGAGAACGGCGTGAGCATCTCATCGGAGAACGCCGTGCCGGGGGTGAAAGAATCGTAGGACACCAGGTTATTGGCGAACCCCTCCCCCTCGACGATGATCTTCTGACCCCGATAGCTGAGCATCGAACCAGTGGCTAGGAACACCAGCACCCCGATCAGGGACAGGTGGAAGACGATGTTGCCGATCTCCCGCACGTAGCCGCGCTCGGCACCCACAGAGGCGCCGCCGTCGGGCTCTTCTCGCACCTCGATGCGGTAGCCGCGCTTGCGCAAGACTCGCGCCGCCTGCTCCACCGCCTCGACAGGTGAGGGACCGGAGCGCTCCAGCAGCACCGTGCCGTGCTCCGGCAGCCGGGACAGTCGACGCGGAGTGCGCGGAGGGGTCGAGCGCAGCGCCTTGGCGTGCTTGACCGCGCGCGGGAGCACGCAGCCGATCAGGGAGACGAACAGCAGCAGGTAGATCGCCGAAAACCAGACCGAGGAGTACACGTCGAACATCTGGAACCAGTCCAGCCACTGTCCGAGGAGAGGATTGTCGTCGATGTAGTCCTGCACGATCGCCGGACCCGCTGGGCGCTGAGGAAACAGGGACCCCGGTACGGCGGCCACGGCCAGCAGTAGCAACAGCATCAGTGCTGTGCGCATGCTCGTCAACTGGGTCCACATGAACCGCAACGTGCCGGTAAACGCCAGGGCGGGCAGTTCCACGTCGTCGCGCTTGCGGTTCGTCGCGCTGCCTCGAGCGTCTTCGTCCCGCGTGGCCCTGACGTTGTCTGGCTGGCTCAAGTCTGCAGCCTTACTTCACTGGCACACCACGCCGACCTTGGCAGGACCGATAACTTCCGACAGCAGACAATCACCAGTGGCGTCCAGCCGGTGCGGAGATGCGCGGAGGGGAGAGTGTTCACCGGAGGATTCGGGACGGTGGCGGGGCGGAGCAGGAGAGGCATGGGATCCGCTCAGGCCTGCTCATCCAGCACGGTGGTGATCAGGCTGCGTAGCGTGGAGGGGTCTGCGATTCCCAGGATCCGCCCCGCCACCCGTCCCGCCCGGTCCAGCACAATCGTGGTGGGTACGGCTTGCGGCGGGACGTAGTCGGTCATGGCCAGCAGTACCTGGCCGCCGCGGTCCTCCACGGAGGGGTAGGTGATGCCGAAGGTGCGCTCGAAGGCCCGCGCGGTGGCCACCGTGTCGCGGACGTTGATGCCCAGAAATCGCACGCCAGCGGGGTCGAACTGCTCGTGCAGAGACTGAAGGTCGGGGGCTTCCACCCGACACGGCGCGCAGGCGGCATACCAGAAGTTCAGCACCGCCGGGTCCCCGACCAGGTCCTGCGTGCTGATCGGCTCCCCGGAGAGCAGGGTGGAGCTGAACTGCACCGGCTGGCCGCGCTCGGTCGGGGTGATCTCCAGGACTGACCCGTCGCCGGCGATGTAGTTCTTGCCGTCGCTGTTCCCGGCTTGGGCGGCCAGCGTGTCATCCGAGCTGCAGGCCGCCAGCAGTGGCAAGGACACGGCCCCGGCCAGGCCGGCCAGCACCCGGCGTCGTCCCAGCTGTCCGGGGAAGTCGAGCGTAGGGGAATGGGGGTAGTGCGAACGCTGAGTGTAAGACATGGCGTACTTCCGGTATCTCTCCATCAAGGCGGGATGTCTCCGGAATTCTACAGCTTGTAGAAGACGAGGCTGAATTTGCAGCACGCCATCCCTGTCGATGCAAGGTGTCAGGCCGGCGCGGCGTTGCTGGAGCCGGTGACGAGAGGTGTTCGGCTCTGCTCAGTGTGTTCACTTGTTGATCCACTGTTGCTGAATCGCGACTGGACTGGATTGGCCGGCGGTTCGGTGAGCGGCACGGTGGTGTTCTGGCGGGCTGCCCGGTTGGGACAACTCGGACGAACCAGGGACCGCTGGGCGGGTGGCGTAGCGCGTGCCGTCGACATGGAGCACCCTGTGGTTCAACAGGTTGGACGAATCGTTCATTTCTGCGCTTTCCAGCGCCTTGCTCATCAGTCTCGGCAGCCTCTCGCCTTGAACACATTGATACGGATTGGTCTGACGATCAAGTCCTCAGGATTTCGGACTGGTCGCCGTCCGCATCGCGGCCCGCCCGTGCCGACTACCGCCGCAGGTCGGCCGCGTCGAGGAGCGCATCCTCGACCTCCTCGTCGGTCGGCCGGCCGCCCCGGCGCCGGACCGGGCGCGCCCGGGGCGGCCGGTGCGCCGAGAGGTACCCGTCGTCCTCGGTCAGTCCGAGTTCGCGGTCATCCCGGTCGTTGACGGCCTTCTGCCGGGCGGTGTAGCCCCACACGATGAAGCTCATGAGTCCGAACATGAACCACTGCAGCGAATACGACAGGTGCGGGCCCTCGTCCAGGGGTGGTTTGGGCGGCTGCTGCAGGGTTGTTTTCGGCGTGGGAATTTCGTCGGCCAGCTGGCCGTAGGCCGTGTCCGCGACCGGGTAGCCGACACTCTCCTCGAAAGCCGCAAGGTCGATCGAGGGCAGCTGTCCCTGTGGGGCGTCCCGGTCCAGGGTTGGTTCGCCGGGCTTGAGGCGGGCGACCACCGTGACCCTGCCCTCGGGCGGGGCCGGGACGGTGTCCGGGCGCCCGGGGGTGTCGTTCCCGATCGGCAGCCATCCGCGGTTGACCACGATCACCTCCCCGGTGTCCGCACGGAAGGGCACCAGCACCTCATAGCCGGGCTTGCCGGCCAGCGGCCGGTTCCGGACGATGCGCGTGTCCTCCTCAAGATACTCACCTGTCATCTCGACCGGGGTCCACTCCTGCTCGGCCTGGAATCTGGTGAACAACTCCGCATCGCGGGCAAGCGGGACCGCGGGGTCGTCATAGTTCGCGAGCACCTTGTTGATCTCCGCGACCGCCTCCGTGCGGCGGTCCATCTGCCACTGCCCCAGCAACGCGCAGGCGACCGCGATGACGGCGCAGAAAACCAGGCCGCCGAGCCACTGCGGCGAAAGCAGGAACCGGAAGTCCAGCCGGGCGCGTAGGGCCTGATCCGTGGCGGCTGTCCTCACAATGGGTCCTTTGGTGACTTCGTGATGTTCAAGACCTCCACGGGAACCAGGTCCTTCAGTGGTGGGTGCGACCGCAGGCCTTGGTGCGAGTTTGAGACTTCTCGTCGTCCACGGTGCCGCACCTGGCCTGTCCCAGGGGGATGCCGTGCTCCGGTGGACTGATTCTGTCCCGATCGGTCGGGGGACGTGTTGCTCACGGGGCCTCGGATGCTTTCCCGTCGCGGGCGGCGGTGGATTAGGGGGCCTATCGGCCCGGTTGTCGGGGGGAGGCCGGCGGCGCCTCGGGGATATCATGGGACGATATGGATCCAGTACCCCAGACGGGCCATGCTCCGGTTGATACCTTAGCGAACCGGTATGGGCGGCCCCCAGGCGATCGGCCGTCGTCCGCGTCCGGCTTGGGCCGGTGGATCGCCGTCGCCGCTCTGGTGATGGCGGTAGCCGCTACCGCCTGGTTGGCGTACCCAACCTCTCAGGACTCCCTGTCCTGGAAGGATGTTGGCTACTCCATCGACTCCCCGACCCGGGCCTCGGTGACGTTCGAGGTCACCAAGGACTTCGAGGACACCGTGGCGTGCGCCATTCAAGTGCTCTCCGAGAACTACGCCATCGTGGGTTGGCGTACCGTCACCATCGGTCCCGCGGAGCTCGGAGACACCGCAGGCGACTCCCTTCCCTCGGACAAGTCTCGGTACTACGACGTTAATCTGCGCACCGATTCGCTCGGCGTGACCGGCGGCGTCAACTCCTGTTGGATCGAGCAGGACGCCTGAGTTCGGCCCTCCTCCCTGCACCTCTTTCACAGCAGCTTCACCGCAAGAACTGGTCGCGCCTGATGAACAGGTTTCGCCCCTTCTGTCGAGAAACAATCACACCGACAAAGAGGCCCCGGCGCACTGTCGCCGACCTCCCGAGATCCCTATTGCCGGGAAGGGCTGATCCGGCGTGCCACAGGCCGTAGAAGAATCGGCGGAATCAACTGGTGGGACACCATCAGATTCCGAAGCGGCTGATATGAATCCGTTTCTACTACACTGCGTAGAAGAAATGCGGGCCCTCATGCCTAAGGAGCGAAATGCCTCAACTCACCATCGGACTCGGCGTCCTTCTCGTCGCCATCGGTTCCATTGCCTTTATCGCCACCTCGTTCGCCAGCTGGACGGCGCTGATCCCGGCCATGCTCGGGGCTGTGATCCTGGTTGCGGGCCTCATTAGCCTGAAGAAGCAGAAGCTCGGCGTCCACCTTGCCCTGGCAGTCGCCGTGCTCGGCGTTCTCGGCACTTCCAGGAACGTCATGCAACTCGAGGCACTGATCGCCCGTGAGGCGGAGCGCCCCACGGCTGTGCTCATCAGCACGATCACCTTCGCCCTACTCATCTTCTACGTGGGCTTCGGCATTCACTCGTTCGTCGCCGCCCGCCGCTGGAAAACCGCGGAGACCTGACCACCAGGCACAATCGAAGGTACCGCCAGCGCTCCGTGCCTGAGCCGTATGGGCCCCGGCCATACCGTCTGAGGGATGCTTCCGTCGCCGGACCGCCGTGCTCCGCGCGAGGGCCAACGGGTCGGTATGGTCTGATCTGTATGGGCCAGGAGCGCCGGGGCGGCCGGATCAGGGGCCGGTGAAGGCGGGCAGGAACTGGATGAAGACGGAGCCGGCCACGGCGACGTAGAGAATGGCGATCAGGGTCCCGGCCCACCCGGTCGCGAACCGGACGAAGGTCGATGGGGCAGGGATCACTCCATGGGCGAGGTTGCGGGCGGTGAGCATGATGAACAGCGGGATCATGGCCGCCCAGACAACCATGCAGTACAGGCACAGGATGTAGATCTCGTACAGGGCTTGGAACCACAGCCAGGTCACGAAGGCCATCCCTAGGGTCACCCCGGCCTGCAGCCCAAGCCAGTACCAACGGCCGGGCCGGGCCCCGGAGAGCACCACCATCGCGGTGGCCAGGACCACGGCGAAGGCCACGATGCCGATCAGCGGGTTGGGGAATCCGAACAGCTCGGACTGCCAGGTGCCCATCACCCGCCCGCAGGATACCCAGGGGTTGATGTCACAACTGGTGACGTGGCCGGGGTTCTCGTACAGGGCCAGGCGCTCGAGCACGAGGATGGCCGAGGCGATCCAGCCCGCGGCTCCGGTGACCAACAGGATCAGCCCGAAGGTCCGATGGTCGGTGAACCAGGCCCGGGCGGGTGCCCTCGCTGCTGGCGAGGGGGATGGCTTCGTGGGATTGGTGGAAGTGGTCGAGCGTTCGGTCATGGTGGAGGGCTTTTTCTGGTCTGGGTTCACGGTCAGAAGACGTTGCCGACGGCAAGCCCCTTAGTCCTGGACAGCGGCTTCGATGGCGGCGGTGAACTCTTCCAGGGTGGACGGGGCGAGTTGCTTGCCGTCGAGGTAGAAGGTGGGGGTACCGGAGACTCCGAGGGCGGTGCCGTCGGCGACGTCAAGCTCAACGCGTTCCCGGGTCGCCGGGTCGGCGACGGCGGCGTCGTAGGCGTCCATGTCCAGGTCGAGGTCCTCGGCATAGCCGCGGAACACGTCGCTCTGGTCCTCGGCAGACTCTCCCCACTGGGTCTGGGTCTCGAACATGCGCTGGTACATGGCCTCGTAGGCGCCCTGTTGGGCGGCGGCCTCAACGGCGACGGCGGCGGTGACCGAGTTGCGGTGGCCTGGCAGCGGGAAGTAGCGGTTCACGAAGGTCACAGTGTCCGAGTACTGGACCCTCAGTTCCTCGACGAAGGGGTAGGCCGCGGCGCAACCCTCGCACTCGAAGTCCAAGAACTCCACCAGCACGGCCTTCTCGTTCGGCGCCTGGGATAGCACTCGGCTGTTCTCCCGGACCAGCTGCCCGGCCTCCTGCGTCTGCTGCCCGGAGGATTGCCCCGTGTCCTGTGGTTGCTGGTCGGTGGTGGTACCGCGGGCCACGAAATACCCGATGGCGGCGGTAGCCACGACCAGGCCGAGCAGGATCCAGACGACGATCTTGGCCCGGCGCTGCCGGTTCGGGGCGGGTGTGGTTTTGGGGTCGGGGGAAGTCATGGTCGGTCCAATCCGTGGGGTCGGGGGCAGGGGGTTTAGACGGGGGTGGTGAAGGTGCCGGCGAGGTTCTGCAGCTGGTAGATCCACAGGGTCCAGATCCCGGTGACCATCAGGACCCCAACCAGCACCAGCAGGGTACCGCCGATGATGTTGAAGGCTCGGATGTGGCGGCGGACGAAGCCCAGGGTCCTGGTGACCCAGTCCAGGCCCATCGCGACCAGGACGAAGGGGATGCCCAATCCGAGACAGTAGAGGAAGCCCAGCAGGGCCCCGCGCCAGGGGTCCCCGGTGGTAGTGCTCAACGCCAGCACGGCGCTCAGGGTGGGGCCCATGCACGGGGTCCACCCTAGGCCGAAGACCACACCGAGCAGTGGGGCGCCGGCGATTCCGGTCTTCGGTTGGAAGGACATCTTCTTGGTGCCCTGCAGGAACGGCAGCCAGCCGACCAGGACCAGGCCCATGAGGACGACGAATATCCCCAGGATCCGGATCAGCAGGTCCTGCCATTGCAGCAGCCAACCACCGATCACCCCGAAGGCGGCCCCGTAGGCGGTGAAGACCGCGGCGAAACCGAGGATGAACAGTCCCACCCCGGTCATTACCCGGCGCCGGTTGTCTTCCCGGCGCGGATCGGCCAGCCCGGAGATGTAGCCCAGGTAGCCGGGCACCAGCGGCAGAATGCAGGGGGAGAGGAAGGAGACCAGTCCGGCCACCGCGGCCAGCGGCATCGCGACCAGCAGGGCCCCGGACTGGACCATTTCGGCGAAGAACCCCCCAATGCTCATGCTGCCCTCCGGGGATCACGAGGTGGGTGGGGGCGTCGGCGACAGACGGTCACAGGCGGTCCTCTCTGCTACGGCGTGCAGGGCTCCGCATCGTCCGAGCCCCGCGCTACACTACACCAGAGGCTGTATAGTTCAGTGCATGCTGACTATTGCCACGCGACTGGATGTGATGAATCGGCTGGGTCGGGCGATGGCCGACCCGACCCGGTCCCGGATCCTGCTGTCCCTCCTGGAGCGCCCGGGATATCCGGCGGAGTTGGCTCGGGATCTGGGGTTGAGTCGGTCGAACGTGTCGAACCACCTGACTTGCCTGCGTGACTGCGGAATCGTGGCCGCCAAACCCGAGGGGCGCCGTACCCGGTACGCGATCGCCGATGCACACCTGACCCGCGCGCTGACCGCACTGGTCGAGGTGACCCTGGCCGTGGACGCCTCCGCTCCCTGCCTGGACCCAGGCTGCTCGGTGCCCGGGTGCTGCGACACGGCGCAGGTGGCTTCGTGAGCTCGGCCTGCGGCTGCGATGCCCCGAACCCCCTGAGTAGCGCGGCTGAGGAGCCCGAGGCGCAGCGGCCGTGGTGGCGAGATGCGGCCATCCTGGTCCCGGTGCTCTCCGGAGTGGCGTTTCTGACCGGGCTGGTCCTGGAATGGTCCGGGGCAGGCTTCGTGGCCACGGTGGTGTTCTGGGTCGGTCTGGCGCTGGGTGCCTGGACCTTCGTGCCCGGAGCGCTGCGCGGGCTGTTCACCCGAGGCCGGCTCGGTATCGGACTGCTGATGACGATCAGCGCCATCGGTGCGGTGCTCCTGGGCTTTGTCGAGGAGGCCGCGGCCTTGGCATTTCTGTATTCCATTGCCGAGGCCCTGGAGGACAAGGCCATGGATCGGGCCCGAGCCGGGCTGCGCGCCCTGCTGAAGCTCGTGCCCGAAACCGCCACCATCCGGGCCGGCGAGGCCACGGTCGAGGTCGAGGCCCGGGACCTGAAACCCGGGCAGGTGCTCCTGGTCCGGCCCGGGGAACGGGTCGCCACCGACGGAATAGTGCGCGCCGGACGCAGCTCCCTAGATGCCTCCGCGATCACCGGGGAATCCATCCCGGTCGAGGTGGCCCCCGGAGAAGCGGTCTCGGCCGGATCGATCAACACCTCCGGGGCCCTGGAAATCGAGGCCACAGCCGCCGGCGCCGACAACTCCCTGACCACCATCGTGCACCTGGTCGAACAGGCTCAGGCCGAGAAAGGACAGCGGGCCCGCCTGGCCGACCGGATCGCCCGTCCCCTGGTCCCCGGGGTGCTCATCCTGGCCGTGCTGGTCGCCGTCATCGGCTCCCTGGCCGGGGACCCGGAACTGTGGATCACCCGAGCCCTGGTCGTGCTGGTGGCCGCCTCTCCCTGCGCCCTGGCCATCGCGGTCCCGGTCACCGTGGTCTCCGCGATCGGCGCGGCCAGCCGGTTCGGGACCGTCATCAAGTCCGGGGCGGCCTTTGAACGCCTCGGCGGGATCCGCCACCTCGCCGTGGACAAGACCGGCACCCTAACCCGCAACCAGCCCACCGTCACCGCAGTCCTCACCACTGAAGATGTTTCCGAGCAGGATGTGCTGGGCTGGGCGGGCGCCCTGGAACAGCACAGCACCCACCCGCTGGCCGCCGCGATCACCGCAGCTACTCCCACCACGCCTGCGGCCGCCGACATCACTGAGACCGCCGGGCACGGCATCACCGGCCGCCTCGATGGCGCCACGATCACCGTCGGCAGCCCCCGCTGGCTCAGCCCCGGCCACCTCGCCGAAGACGTCCAGGCCTTGGAAGGACAGGGCATGACCGTCGTTATCGTCCACCGCGACGGGTCGCCGGCCGGAGCGATCGGTGTCCGCGACGAGCTGCGCCCCGAGGTCCCGGATGTCGTGACCACCCTGGCCGGCCAGGGCATCGGGCTGACGATGCTCACCGGCGACAACACCCGCACCGCTCGGGCGATCGCCGCCCAGGCCGGCATCGAGGATGTGCGCGCCGAGCTACGCCCCGAGGACAAGGCTGCCGCCGTCAATCAGCTCTCCGGTGCCGGGCCGACCGCGATGATCGGCGACGGCATCAACGACGCTCCGGCCCTGGCTGCCGCCGATGTCGGCATCGCCATGGGCACCTCCGGCTCGGACGCGGCCATCGAGTCCGCCGACGTCGCCTTCACCGGCCATGACCTGCGCCTGATCCCCCAGGCCCTGGCGCATGCCCGCCGCGGCCGGGCCATCATCAACCAGAACATCGTCCTGTCACTGCTGATCATCGCCGTCCTGTTGCCGCTGGCCATCACCGGCGTCCTGGGATTGGCCGCCGTCGTGTTGGTCCACGAGGTCGCCGAGGTCATCGTCATCTTCAACGGCCTGCGCGCCTCCACCAGACGGCGCATCACCCTGGAGCCCCTTGCCGACCGGCAGGCCCAGCCCGCCACCGTGGGATGAGCCTTCACTGTCAGCGCCCTCCAGTCCCTTTCAGTGACTTCATAGGTCGCGCGGGGTTCAGTCGATTCACCATGCGCCGCGAAACGGGCGCACCACGAAAGGTAACGCATGAAAGACCGACGCAGGTATCCCCTCGTGCTCCTGACCGTCGGGATCGGGGTCGGCGTATCGGTCCTGGACCAGGTGACCAAGTGGTGGGCGGTAAACACTCTGTCCCTGCGTGAGCGAGTTCCGGTCCTCGGAGACTTGCTCGGGCTCCAGTTGATCTATAACCCTGGCGCGGCCTTCTCGCTCGGCACCGATGCGACCTGGATCTTCACCATCATCTCGGCTGTGGCCGTCGGGGTGGCAATCTGGTTCACTCTTCGGGTCCGTACCATGTCCTGGGCCATTGTGATTGGGTGCCTCGGAGGCGCGGCGGTCTCCCACCTGGGTGACCGACTCCTGCGCCCACCCTCGTTCGGGCAGGGGCATATCGTGGACTTTATCGCCTACGGAGACTGGTTCATCGGCAACATCGCGGACATCTTCATCGTCGGCGGGGTGGTGGCCGTGCTCCTCTTGGCCACCACGGAGCACGACCGCGACACCGCAGAAGCCCCGCAGTAACTGCCACCAGGAAACCCCCTTCGCACTCTTCGCGGCCATCTCCGCCTACACCTAGGCCCGCAACAGCGGGACGGCGGCCGGCCACTCCTGCCGGCCGTGGTTGGTGCCGGTTCAGCCCATGGTTGCTAGCAGCTCCGCGCAGGCCTTCAGTAGGGCCCGGGTGGTCTCGACGTTGGCACCGGCTGGATGAAGACCTCACGCGCGGCCACGTCGGCCATTGCTCAGCCACCCCCCCCCCGAAAGTTCGTGTAGCTTAACTTTCATGCGGGCACCATCGAGGATGACGACAAGGGCCGAGACCGGCTCGGACGCGGCGGCCGGGCAGCGCTGGGTCCGGCGCCAGCCGGTGCCCTGGCTGTTGGGGCCGGCCTTCGTGGCGGCGGTGGCCTACGTGGACCCGGGCAATGTGGCGGCCAACCTCACCGCGGGGGCCCAGTACGGGTACCTGCTGGTGTGGGTGCTGGTGGCTGCGAACCTCATGGCCGTGCTGGTGCAGTACCTCTCGGCCAAGCTCGGGCTGGTCACCGGGTCCTCGCTGCCCGAGCTGCTGGGCAAGCGGCTGCCACGGGGTCGGCGGCTGGCCTACTGGGTGCAGGCCGAGGCCGTGGCCGCGGCCACCGACCTGGCCGAGGTACTGGGCGGGGCGATCGCCCTGCACATCCTCTTCGGGATCCCTCTGCTTCTAGGCGGGCTGATCATCGGGGTGGTCTCGATGCTGTTGCTGGTCATCCAGTCCCGGCACGGCCAGCGGCCCTTTGAGTTCGTCGTGATCGGCCTGCTGGTGATCGTGACCCTCGGCTTCGTCGCCGGCCTGTTCTTCGGCCCGGTCTCTTGGGATGCGGCGGTGGCCGGGATCGTGCCGCGCTTCGAAGGCGTCCAGACCGTGCTGCTGGCCGCCAGCATGCTTGGGGCCACGGTCATGCCGCACGCGATCTACGCCCATTCGTCTCTGGCCCGGGACAGGCACGGCGGCCCGCTCCCCACCGCGGCGCTGCCGCGGCTGCTGACCGCGACCCGCTGGGATGTGGTGCTGTCCCTGCTGGTGGCTGGGTCTGTGAATATCGCCATGCTGTTGCTGGCCGCTGGCAACCTGGCCGGGGTTCCCGGCACCGACAGTATCGAGGGCGCCCATGCGGCGATCACCGCCGCGCTGGGCCCGGTGGTGGGGATCGCCTTCGGCCTGGGACTGCTGGCCTCCGGGCTGGCCTCGACCTCGGTGGGCTGCTACGCCGGCTCGACCATCATGGCCGGGCTGTTGCACCGGAACATCCCGCAGATGGCCCGCCGGGCCGTCACCCTGATCCCGGCGCTGGCGGTCATTGCCGCCGGGGTGGAACCGACGTGGGCGCTCGTGCTTTCCCAGGTGGTCCTGAGTCTGGGCATCCCCTTCGCCCTGATCCCCCTGGTCGCCCTGACCGGCAACCCCACGGTGATGGGGTCCTTCACCAATCGGGCGCCGTTGCAAGTGGCGGCCTGGGTGGTCGTGGGTCTGATCGTGGCACTGAATCTGGCCCTGATCGGGCTGATGGCCACCGGCCAAGGCTGATGATCACCGGCAGGGTTGAGAGCCCGGGGTTGGGTAGCGTGGCCGGTATGGATCCGAGCGAGCTCACCCCGGTGGCCCAGGACTACCTCAAGGTCATCTGGTCGGCCACCGAATGGGGAGACCCTCCCATCACCACCACCGCCCTGGCCGCCCGCCTCGGCACCACGGCCCCGAACGTCGCCGACACCGTCAAACGCCTGGCCGCCCAGGGGCTGGTGGAGTACCGCCCGTACAAACCGGTCAACCTCACTGCGGCCGGACGGGACTACGCCGTGGCCATGGTCCGCCGCCACCGGCTACTCGAGACTTTCCTGGTCATCACCCTGGGTTACTCCTGGGACCAGGTCCACGACGAGGCCGATCGGCTCGAGCACGCCGCCTCCCAAACGCTCATCGAACGCATCGACGCCCTGCTTGGCCACCCCGCCCGTGACCCGCACGGAGACCCCATCCCGACCGTGGAGGGCCACACCCACCGACCGGCCCACGCCATCCGCCTGGCCGACGCCGCCCCCGACATCTACCGCATCGCGCGGGTCTCGGATGCCGATCCCGCCCGCCTGAATCGCTTCAGCGGCCACGGCCTGCGGCCCGGCCAAACGGTGCGGGTGGGTGAGCGTGAGGCCGGTGGCCTGACCCTCAGCATCCCGGGCAACGACCAAGCCCCGTTGGTCCTGGCCCCGGAGGAAGCCAAGGCGATCTGGGTCAGCCCGGCGGCATCCGCAGTTCTTCGAGGACCTGCGTCCATCTAGGCGGAACCCGGATTACGGGGTCCCGCTCCCGGGCGTGGAAGACTGGTCCGATGACAGCCAAGGCTCTTTGCAACCATGGATGAGGCCAGCATGGACGGACCGGTCTGGATCCCGACGGAGCCCCCCAGCCTGGAGAACTTCCTCGCTCCCACATTGCAGCCGATCCCGCTGATCCCCGCCATCGCCGTGGTGTTGGGTGTGTTGTATCTGACCGGGACAATCCGCCTCTGGAGCGCCAGGCGGCGGTGGCCGGTGTGGAGGGCGCTGTGCTTCCTGCTGGGGTGCGCGGCCATCGCGGTGACCATGGGCGCCGGAGTCGAGGGCTACGGCTTGAAGATGTTTTCGGTGTTCATCTTCCAGCAACTGACTTTGATGCTGGCCATCCCACCGCTGTTGGTGTTCGGCAGCCCGGGTACCCTGTTGCTGCGGGCCACACCCCACCGTGGGCTGGGCCGGATGGTGTTGCAGCTGGCCCATGCGGGCCTGCGGTCCCGGTGGGCGCGGGTCGTCCTGCATCCGGGGTTCACCATCCCGCTGTTCCTGATCACGTACTACGGGATCTACCTCAGTGGCCTGGACGACCGGCTGCTGCCCACGTGGTACGGCCACATGGGGCTGGAACTGGTGTTCCTGGCCTCAGGAGTGCTGTTCACCGTGCCGTTGCTCGCCAGCGACCCGTTGCCGGTCAAGCAGGGCTTTGGTGGGCGCATGTTGGATGTGGCCTTTGAAATGCCGCTGCACGCCTTCTTCGGGGTGGTCCTGATGATGGCGACGACTCCGATTGTGGAGTTCTTCGCCACGCCGCCGCCCAGCTGGGATCTCGACCCGGTGGCTGACCAGCAGGTGGCCGGTGGGCTGGCCTGGGCTTACGGGGAGTTGCCGACCGTGTTGATCCTGGTGTTCATCCTCCATCAGTGGTTTCGCTCGGACACCCGCCAGGCCCGCCGTGCCGATGCCGAGGCCGACCTCAACGGCAGCCCGGACCTGGAGGCGTACAACGCCTACCTCGAACAGCTCGCCGCCGGAACACCTCCCGGCCCGTCGCGGTAAAGCCCTTCTCCGGCCTGGACCATCCGCCGGCCCGCCCTTCAACTCGTGTTCGGTCATAGTGCCCCGCCCCCGACGCCACCTGTTGGTACGCTGAGGGCGTTTTCTACAGGAGGTAGAAGTTGTTGCGACGACAGGCCGTGCGGCCTCTTGGCCCCATCCTGGCCTTCCTGGCAGTGCTGATGCTGGCCCTGCTGGCGCCCCTTTCCCCGGCCTCGGCTCATGATGCCGTGACGGGAACGAACCCGGAAGACGGGCAGAGCCTGGAGGCGGTCCCGGAGGCCATCGATATCGTCTTCACCGATACCCCGCTCTCGTTGGGCTCACAGATCCGGGTCGAGGACGACCAGGGCGAGAACTGGGCTGCCGGGGAGGTGGAGATCGCCGGCAATACGGCTTCTCAGGCACTCCAGCCCGACACCCCGGCCGGGGAGTACACCGTGACCTGGCGTGTGGTGTCCTCGGACTCCCACCCGATCGAAGGCACGTTCGGCTTCACCGCGGCCCAGGCCGCCGCCGGCACTTCCCCAGCCGCCAGCACGCCGGCCTCGAGCCAGTCACAGACTGCCGCCACCACACCCGAACCAACCCCGGCCCCGACGACCGACACGGAGGCGCCGGCCTCCGAGGAGGCCGGGCCGGGCTTCCCGATCGGCTTCGTCATTGCGCTGGGCGTGCTGCTTCTCGCTCTGGCGGTCGTCGTCGTGACCGTCCTGGCCCGTCGAAGCCGAACGGACGGCCCGGGGGTCCAGTGAATGACTACCGACACACCGACCGGGGGGCCCATGGGCCAGCGCACTGACGTCCCGGAACCTGCAGCCCAGCAGCGCCGGCCGGGACGGGCCTGGCTGGTGGTGGCCTTTCTCCTCGCCGTGGCAAGCGTCGCCGCCAGCGCCGCGTTCTCCGGGGCCGTCGCCGAACGCGAGACCCTGGACCCGGGCGCCTTCGCCCGGTGGGCCCTGCCGATCGCTCTGACCGTCCATCATCTCGCGGTCGCAGTGGTGGCCGGCTGCTTGCTCTTCGCGGTCGCCCTCCTGCCGCCCTGGCGTGACCGGGCAGCAGGCGCTGCCGGGGACCGACAACCGGGGCAGGATCCCCACCCAGCCTTCACCCGCGCCACGGCCACTGCCTCGGCCGTCTCGATTGTCTGGGTGTTTTCTGCGGTGGCCGTCTTCGTGCTGACCTATGCCAATCTCTCCGGGCAGCCGGTGTCCGGCAGCGAGGCGTTCGCCCGCGAGCTGGTCTACTTCGGCACCGACCTGCTCGTCGGCCAGGCTTGGGCCACCGTCCTAGCGATTGCCTTCATCGTCTGTACCCTGACCTTTCTGGCTCGGTCTCCGGTCGCCTTGGTCGCCACCACCGTTCTCGCTCTATCCACGGCCATCCCGATCTCCCTGGTCGGGCATGCAGCCGGCAGCGATGACCACTTTGCCGGCGTCGGCGCCCTAGTTGTGCACTGGCTCGGCGTCCTGGTCTGGGTGGGTGGCGTTGCCGCCCTGGTGGTCGTGGTCCCGGCATTGACCGGTTCCCAGGCCGGGGACAACACCTCCGGTGGTGTCCTGCTGGCCAGGACTGTGTTGGGACGCTTCTCGACGCTGGCAGGTGTGGCGTTCTTCCTCGTGCTGGCCTCCGGAGTGATCAACTCCGTGATGCGCTTGGGGGACTGGGAGGGGCTGTTCACCCGGTATGGCCAACTGATTCTGATCAAAGCCGCAGCGACCCTGCTGCTGGGAGCCATCGGCCTAGCCCACCGCCGATGGGCCATCGGACGGCTCGGGACCGTCTCGGCCGGCCGGACGGCCTGGCGGCTGGTCATCGTCGAGTTGGGCATCATGGCCAGCATCATCGGCGTGACCGCGGCCCTGGGCCGGACCGCACCACCGGTGCCCCAGGAGATCGAACCGGCGATTACCCCGGCCGAGGTCCTCACCGGCTACCTGCTGCCGCCCGAGTTGAGCTGGGACCGGTGGCTCACCGAGTGGCGCTGGGACTGGCTCTGGGTGGCCTTCGTCCTCACCGCCGTCGCCGTCTACCTCCTGGGCGTGCGCAAGGCCGAGGTCTGGCCGTGGCAACGGACCGCCAGTTGGATGGCCGGTCTAGCCGTGCTGCTCTACGTCACCTGCTCGGCACCAACCATCTATGGCATGGTCCTCTTCAGCGCCCACTCCCTCATGCTGCTGGCCCTCGCCGTTGTCGTCCCGCTGCTACTGGTCCTCGGTGCGCCCCTGCAGCTGATGGCCCGCACGGTCGCCCGTCGCACCGACGGCAGCCGGGGCGCCCGCGAATGGGTGGACGTCGTACGCCCGGCGCTGTCCTACCCGGCCCTTAATGCGGTCGTGCTGGCTGCCTCGCTCGGGCTGGTCTATTACACCCCACTCTTCCGCCTGGTGTTGGAATACTGGATCGTCCATCAAGTCGCGAACCTGTACTTCCTCGCCCTGGGATTCTGCTTCATGACCTCGGTGATCGCACCCTGCAACGGGCGACCGATACCGCGAACCGCACGGATCCGCACCGCGACGATCCTGGCCGGTGCGCTGTTGCTCTGGGCCATCGTGCTGGCCGCAGGAGTCTTCCCGGTGTTGGAGCCCGACTGGTTCGTCAACATGGCACGCACGTGGGGTCCACCGGTCACCCTGGACCAGCGACTAGCTGGAATCTCGGTGCTGGTGGCTGGATTCGCCCCGATGGCTTTACTGCTGACCGCACTGATCCTGTATCGGGCCCCACGCCATGAAAGCGCACCCATCTCGACCTCTTAAGGCGACTCCCTGAGCATGCCGCATTAGCATCCCTCCCTGCACAGGATGGTGCTCGTGATCCTCCCCGCAGAAGCACCAGCCTCCCGTGACCCGGTTGGCCTACCAAGGTGATGCGCCCCATCCTAAAACGCTGGAAAGTGCTATTATCGTCGCATGACGATATATCCTCTGCAGGTCGAGTCCGAGGGATTCGATGATCGAGGTGCCTACGCCGCGTTGTTCCACGCTCTCGCCGAGCCGACCCGTCTGGCACTGCTGGAGCACCTGGCTGCCGGTGAGCACCGGGTGCGCGACCTCGTGGACCACATGCACGTGGCGCAGTCCACGGTGAGCAAGCACCTGGCCTGTCTACGGGACTGCGGATTGGTCACGGTGCGCGCCGAGGGGCGGTCCTCGTGGTTCCGCCTGGCCGACCCGTCACGGTTGGCCGCACTCATGACGGTCGCCGACGGGCTGCTCAGCGCCTCGGGTGTGGCGCTGTCGCTGCGCGACCACCACAACCACGACAAGCTGACCGCCGAGGAGGGCTGATGGGAGCCGGACACAACCACAGCCACGGCCAGGTGCCGCAGCAGGCCGACCGAGGAATGCGCCGGAGGCTGCTGATCGCCTTCGGAATGACCGCAGTCATCGTGGTGGCGCAGGCGGTCGGCAGCGTGGTCACCGGCAGCCTGGCGCTGCTGACCGACACCGCCCATGCGGTGGGCGACGCCTCCGGACTGCTGGTGGCGGTCATCGCCGCAACCATGATGTTGCGCCCACCGAACAGCAGCCGGACATGGGGATTCGCCCGGATCGAGATCGTCGCCGCCCTCGGTCAGGCAGCTCTGCTGCTCGTGGTTGGCACCTACGCTGCCGTCGAAGGCATCCGCCGGCTCTTCGAACCCCAGCAGGTGCCCGGCACCGAACTGCTGGTCTTCGGCATCGTTGGGCTGGTCGCCAACATCGCCGCCATCGCGGTGCTGGCAACCCACCGGGGTGTGAACTTCAACATGCGCGCCGCGTTCCTGGAGGTCCTCAACGACGCACTCGGCTCCCTGGGCGTGATCATCGCGGCCATCGTCATCAACACCACCGGATTCCAACAGGCCGACACCATCGCCGCGCTGTTCATCGCCGCCCTGATCGTCCCCCGCGCCTTCCTCCTGCTACGCGAGACGGTGCGGGTGCTGATGGAGTTCACCCCCAAAGGCGTGGACCTCGACGAGGTCCGGACCCACATCCTGGAACTGGACCACGTCCGTGAGGTCCACGATCTGCACGCCTCGATGATCGGCACCGGCCAACCAGTCATCACCGCTCACGTCGTCGTCGATGACCAGTGCTTCGAATCCGGACACGCCCCGCAGATCCTGGAAACGATCCAGAGCTGTCTCCGGGAGCACTTCCCGGTCTCTTTCGACCACGCAACCATCCAGCTCGAGACCGCCACGCTGCGAGGACGGGAGCCGGCCGCAGCCCAGCACGCCTGACCCCCGCCTCAACCCCTGGGCCCACCGGCCGTCTGCTGGAGGTATTGATCGATGCCCCGCAATAGCCTGAGGTCCGGGTCAGCCGTGCCGCGCTCTCAGCACACTCGACTGCCATGCCCAAAGCTGCAGCACAATAGGCGACCACAATAATGGGCCGCCGAGTCGCACCACAACCAGTGGAAAATCCTCTGTTCTCGGCGTGTGGCCTTCCTGTCAAAGAATGAACCGGATGAGAAAATCCAGGACATGCCAGTGCGGTGAAAGATCCCGCCTATCTGTTCAGTGCTGTCTTCGTGGTCGGGATGATTTCCTCTGCGCTGACCGTTCAAGCGCGCAGGGCCAGCAGAGTCCAGGTGCGGATGTAGTCCGAGACGGCATGGCTGAGCCGGGACAACGCCGGCGACAGGCGTATCGGAGCCAACTCCGCCCTTGCTATCGTGAAGACAAGCCGAAATCCGCGCCACCGTCCCCAGCGGCCCGGTCTCGACAATCTTCACGCGAGGAGAGCTTGTGATTGCTCAGAGCACTCCGGGGCACCACTCGGGCCCGGGACTCTTCTGGGACACCGACCTCGGGGGGTCTGTATCCCCCCACCCACTGAAGCCATTGGCAACGCCGCAGAGACAGCGTCCACGCCGGAACACCGGCGTGGACGTTCTGCGTATCGTCTCCATCGTCGCCGTGGTGGCGGGCCACTCCTACGGGCCCCGGCTGGTCGGTGGCGAGTACCTGGAGATCTGGCGGATGCCGCTGTTCTTCTTCCTCACCGGCTACTTCTGGACCCGCGGCCGCCCTTTCGCCTACGAGCTCCAAGCCCGGTGGCGGAACCTGGCGGTGCCGTACCTGATCTGGGCCGTCATCATGAGCCTGGCTGCCTGGGCGTGGACCCGGGACACCCCCGAGGAGTTCTGGCCGCTGATGGCCAACGGCTGGTACGGGGGTTCCGATCAGACGCCGCCGTGGTGGGCCTTCTGGTTCATCTCCGTGCTGTTCTTTGTGACCCTGCTGCGGCGCATCCTCGAACGGTTCCCGGTGCTCGTGGCCTGGGGGGTCGCCGTGCTCGGCCTGGCCCTGTCCATGCTCCCGGACAGCCTGCTCGGCCGCACTCCCCTGGGCCTCGGCCTGGCTCTGCCCTGCCTGTTCTTCGTCCTGGCCGGCGAGCTGTTCCGCTACGAGCTCCAACCCCGGATCAAGCGGAACCGCGCCTTGATCGGGGCCGGGCTCATCGCCGCCGGGTTCCTCGCCGTGACGCTGGGCGTGGAACCCCTGAACATCAAGTTCGCCGGCTTCGGCCAGTTCCTGGTCACCCCCGTGGTGGGGGCGATGACGGCGGCTGGCTTCGTGCTGGTCTTCAGCACCGTGGTGAACCGGCTGGTAGACGGTGGTGCCCGGCCGGTCAACGCCCTGGTGCGGACCGGCACGGTGGTGGTGCTGTTCCACGGCTGGCTGTTGCAGACCCTCGTGGGCGTGGGGATCCTGGCGGACGGCGCCAAGTTCGTCCTGACCGTCCTCATCAGCTGGGCCATAGGTGTGGCCATCAATGCGACGCCGCTGTCCCCCTGGCTGTCCGGGGTGACAGCGCCCGGCTGGTGGGTCAGGTGGCGGGAGAGCATGCGAGAAGACCAGCAGGAGCAGTCGGGCCCCATCTGACGCACTTAGCGGGGGGGCAGGATCGAACTACAAGGATTCGCCGCCCGAGCCTGCTGACCACGCGCTGGGTCGCTCTCGCGGTGAACTGTCCACCAAGATCCACACCCTGGCCGACTAGGCCACCGCCAGCGTCCAGATCCGATTGACCGGTGGCCAGGCCGGCGACAACCCACAGCTCATGCCGCTGCTGGAGGACTACCGCCAGGACGGCAGGCCGTGGAGGTTCCGACTGCTGACCGGCAAGGCCTACTCTCACCCTCCACGCGGGACCAGCTGCGGCAGCGCCGGATCGCGCACACCATCCCGGAACGGAACGGCCAGGTTGCCCGCCGCAAGGCCCAGGGCAGCCAGGGTGGAACAGTTGGCGGCATTCAGCCTGTTGGCCCGTTGGGTGGACCAGGCTGAAGTGGTGAGGATCTAGCCACCCCGGTGGCTCGCATGTGTCGCGGGCCGGATGGTGACTCCTCCTGTTCATAAACGACCGATTTGGACCCGGCGGCTTTTGATACTCCGACTCTGCTTCGTGCGCAGTTTCGCAAGCCAAGTACGAAAGCTCAAGCTTCTCCATGAAGCCTCCGGCGGATTCTGACCCCTAACGTGGCGTCTCCGCATTTGGGCCAATCTCTTCGTCGGCTTGTCGGCCACGGGACGGCCAATCGGTGTAGGCCCCACGGCTTCATGCGTTGATGGTCAGGTTTAGGGCTGGTGGTGTTCCTCGCTCGCTCGGAACCCCACCCGAGGGCGGCCGCAAGCGGCCGACTGTTCTGTCCTGGTCCGCCGGAACGGCGGCGGACCAGGACGCCGGCCCTGGCGGGCCGACCTGATTTTTTGCCTGCTGTCCTGCGGATTATGCGCCCCGGCTCCACCGGCACAAGCCCCTCCTTCGTCGGGGCCGGTTCCCCCGAAAACCTTGGGTCGGCGCTCCCTCGTGCCTCGGTCGCTTCTTTCCTCCCCAAGCTTTCCTCCTCCACCGCCCTACGGGTTGATGCCGGCTCCGTCCAGGGCAGCTCACTTCGTTTCGCCAGCAGGCAAAAAAATACGGGGGAACGACGAAGCGCGGGGCTGGCACCGCGACCCCCTCCCCTATCCATGGAGGAAGTCATGTCTGAAATCATCAAGGCCACCAGCGTGGTCGATCTGCTCGACTACATCACCGCCATTCTGGGCATCAGGGCCCGCCGCTCCATCGCAGTCCTGCCCATGCAGGACAACGCACTGGGTGCCGTGCTCCGCATGGATGCGCCCCCGGCGCACGTGCCCGCCCGTCTGGTGGCGGAGGCGATCATGCCGCACTTCTCCCACACCATCGCCGACGGTTCCGTGCTCGTCGGCTACGACGTGGACCCTGAGGCGGTGGAAGGACTGGCTGAGGCGATCTCCGCGCACGGCCTGCCCGTGCATCAGTCCGTCAGCGTGGACGGTGACCACTACAGGACCAGCGATGGGCTGAGCGGCGAGTGGAGCGCCGGGGAATCGGTCGTCGGTCTTGAACTGGCCTACCAGGGCGCGACTCGCGCCCCCGTGCCCGAAGTTCCCGAGCATGCCGGGCTGGATGCGATCGACACGCTGGCCGAGAAGGCCCGGCTGATCCACATGGACCGCGCGGCCGCGATCGCTGAGGTCCGCGACCTCTGGAGCCACGTCCTGACCCACCAGCCCGCCGAGGCGCAGGCCCTGACCTTGACCGCCGCCCTGTGCTTGGCCGAGAGCCGGGACCGTCTCATTGCCGACACCTACAGCGCCGGAGACGGTGAGGGGTGGGCGCAGGTGTTTATCGGGGACCCCGTGGGGCCGGTGGACTGGGACCGCGTGGAGGTCGCGCAAGAGGTCCTGCGCACGCTCATCACCGGTGCGAACGACCAGGACGCCGCGCACCTGCTGGCCACCCTCGGCCACACCCACTGGATGCAGGGTGAAGGGTCCGCCGCCGGGAAGGCCATTGATCGGGCGTGCGCCCTCGACCCGGATAGCACTTACGCTCGGTTGCTGTCCCGGCTGACCACCGTTCCGGGTGGGGCGCCGGTCGCCCGAGACCCGGAGCGCGCCCGCCGCCCCCGCTCTAAGCCTCGATCCACCGAGGCGGGTGGTGTGAGGGGTCCGTTCTCGGATCGGTTGGCCGTGGTCGGTGTTGAATGATTTTGGGCGCGCGTGGGTCGCCGGTCTGCCCGGCTTTTCCACTGATGTTCCTGGTCGTCGGGACGGGATGGTGCTGGTCAGGGGACGGTCGTCGGCCGTGCGAAGAGTGTGTTGTAGAGCGCTGTCCATGCCGTTTCCCAGGGCCATCCGGTGGGCAGGTGAAGTTTCAGGCGCCGGGCCGAGGTGGCGATCCGGGCTGGCACGGTGATGAGTTTGCGCCGGATCGTGGCCGTGGTGGCCCTGGCGAGGTCCGCGCTTTTGGTGAGGGTGGCGGCGGCGCGTGTGAGGTTGAACGCCATGGCCGCGCAGACCAGCCAGGCGGCGTTGGCGTTGAACACCCCGGAGGGCAGATGGGCCAGGGCGGAAGCCTTCAAATCGGCGTTCACGTTCTCGATGATCGCGTGCCGACGGTGGGTCTTATCGGCCGCCACCGTGTCCAACAGGGCGACGTCGGTGGTGGTGAAGACGGCGTGGAAGCGCCAGGTGTCGAACAGGGTGCCTTGCCCGGAGTCCTTGGACGGGTTCAGCTCGGGGATGCGGCGCACCACCAGCCGGCCCGGGATGCGTTCGGCCTTCTTCTTCGACGTGAACGCAGTGAACGGGATCTCGGCGACCTCGGCTTTGGAGATCCATGCTCCGGCGGCTTCGTCGTAGATCGCGTCGGTGTACTTGATCTTCTCCCACGACTGGTCGGCGATGGTGGTGATGGCCCGTTTGACGGCCGGGTCCATTCGGGCGGTGATCGAGACATCGGCCCCGGTGCCCAGAACGGCGGAGACCATCCGGTGCGAGTAGAAGGCCGATCATGTCGATGTCCTGGTTATGCCGATCTCGGTTCCAGATCCGTTGTGTGGGGCGGTGATCGGCCAGCTGGGATCGGCATAATCAGAGCGCTTCGAGGAAGGCGAGGAGTCGGTCGCCGGGCTGGTAGCGACCAGGTCGGGTTCCGGTGGGGGTCGTGCGTTCGATGGCGCGTTCCTTCAGCGCGAGGTCTGCGTGCAGGTAGATCTGTGTTGTCTCGGTGCTGGCGTGTCCGAGCCACAAAGCGATGGTCATCACGTCGACGCCGGCCTCGAGCAGGCGCATTGCCGCGGTGTGCCGCAGGACGTGTGGGGTGACTCGCTTCGCCGCCAGTGACGGGCATGCGGCGGTCGCGCTGTGGATGTGGAGGTCCAGCCGGGCTGATACCGCGTCGCGGCTCATCGCACGACCGGTCCGGGTCGGGAACAGCGGGGTGTGGGGTTCACCGGTTATCTCGTTCGTCCAGGTGCGCATCAGGGCGAGGCACTCGGCGGTCAGTGGCGTGGTCCGGTCCTTGCGGCCCTTGCCGTGGCAGACGAGGTGAGCGCCGGTGTCGAGATTCAGGTCGTCGCGGGTCAGCGCCGTGAGTTCGGAGACTCGCAATCCTGTGGTGACCGCGAGCAGGATCCAGGCGCGATCACGTCGCCCGGCCCAAGTGCTGCGGTCCGGTGCGCCGAGCAGGGCGGTGACTTCTGCTGGGCTGAGGTAGCTGACTTGGGGCCGGTTATAGCGTTTGGGCGGGATGGCTAGGACCCGGGCGATCGTCGCAGCGTCTTCGGGATGACGCAACGCGGCAAAGGTGAACGTGGAGTGGATCGCTGCGAGCCGACCGTTGCGGGTGCGGATGCTATTGCCGCGCTCGTTCTCCAGGTGGTTGAGGAACTCGCCGATCAGGGGCGCGTCGAGATCTGCGATGTCGATCCTCGTCGGTGCGATGCCAGTGCGCGTCGTGGTGAAGGCAAGCAGCAGGCGCCAGGCGTCGCGGTAGGAGGCGATGGTGTGCGCGCTGGCGCCCAATTGATGGGTCAGTCGGTCGGTGAAGAAGGCCTGCAGCGTCGGTGCGAGGGCAGTCATCTCTTACCCTCCGCATCGTGGATGTCGATCCGGTCAGCGGCCAGGGCCAACAGCTCGGGAGCGGCGTGCAAGTACCAGTAGGTGTTGGCCGGCTCGGTGTGTCCGAGGTAGGTGGAAAGCAACGGAAGTAGCTCGCCAACATCATCTCCGGTTCGGTATGCATCGAGCAGGGTGTTCACTGCGAACGAATGCCGGAGATCATGCATCCGCGGTCGACACGCACTCGAGCGAGGCGTGATGCCGGCCTGCACGGTGAGTTTCTTGAATACCCGGTGAGCGTTGTCATAGGTCAATCGGGCGCCGGCCACCGAGATGAACAACGCCGTCGTGCCAGGCAGGACAACAGCGGACCGCACCTGCAAGTAGCCTCGGAGCTCATCGATCACGGTGGTGTGCAACGGGACCAGGCGCGTCTTGCCGAACTTCGTGCCCTTGACGGTGAGGCAACCAGTATCGAGGTCGAAGTCGGCCACGTCGGCCCGGATGGCTTCACCGGCGCGCATCCCGGTGACGGTCAATAGCCCGATCAGCGCCTGGAACGTCGCAGACCTCATCGCTGGGACCAAGCGAGCCGCGGCGTTCATCAATGCGCGGATCTGTTCATCGGAATACAGGTAGGGGGTGGCGCGAGCGGTGCGCATCGGCAGTAACCCCGCCGGCGGGACCTGGATATCGAGGTCGAATGCCTGAGCCCAGAGGGCGAACCCACGAACAGCGCTCAATCGCACCCCATGCCAGCGCGGATTCACGCCAGCTGGCAGTTTGGCCCATGCCAACGCGTTCTCTGCGGTGATGGTGCTGGCCTGGATCTTCTCCAGGTAGTCCAGGAATTGATTCAGAAACCGTTCGTGCTCGACGAGCTTGTAGCCCAGGCTGCGACGAAGCCGCAGGTAGTTCGCGGCCTGTTCGCGTAGCCGGGTCATCGCTGATCTCCCGACGTAGGCCACGGTCGGGCCAGCTGGAGGAGTCGATGCTGGTCGACCTTGGCGTAGATGGTGGTGCTCGCTCTGGAGCGGTGACGCAGCAACTGGCCGACCTCGTCCAGCGATGCCCCCTGGTTCAACGCATCGGTGGCCAGGGTGTGACGCAGCAGGTGCGCATGCACCGTGCCCAGCCCGGCACGACTGGCCGCTCGGCCCACCATGGTGCTGATGCTCTTGCGGTTGAGAGCCCGATAGGGCGCCCGGGCCCGGATGAACAATGCCCGCCCCGGTGCCGAAGACGGCCGCGCGGCTTCGAGATAGCGCGATATCGCGGATCCGACATCGACCGGCAATGGAAGCTGTTCATCGCTGTTGCCCTTGCCGTGGACAGTCACCGTCCCGGCCCGCCAGTCGATGTCATCCAACGTCAGACCAGCAACCTCGCCGGCTCGCAGCCCCAGCCGCGCCAAGACGGTCATGATCGCGAAGTCGCGCCGCCCCACCATGGTGGCTTGATCACAGGCGCCCAGCAGAGAATGCACCTGGACGGGAGTCAATCCGATCGGTAGCCCAGCTAGTCTCCACGACGCCACGGTCGGCACGACAGGCGCCAGCGGCTTGTCCACGACGCCGCTGGCATGAAGGAATGACAACAGCGACCTCAGCGCCGTCACCGTCGACCTCGCCGGTGCCTTCGACAGGCCTGGCAGCCAACCGGAGACGAAGTCACTGACATCGGCGGCGGTCAACGATTCCAAATCCAGTCGGCCGCGCCGCTCACGGTCCGCCAGGAAGGGTCGAGCACGGACCACGTAGGTCGTAGCGGAGATCTCCGCCAGACCGCGCTCGGCCAGCAGGTAGTCGCGGAACCGTCGCTCGATCTCCTGGACCGCGGACTCCTCCTCGGCCATCGTCTCGACGTCCGGGACCGCTCCCATCCGGCGAAGGAACTCCAGCCCCGGAGCCAGCGCCTTGATCGTGTAGAGGTAGCGGTGCGTCTGACGGCGTTCGGCGAGGAACTCCCCGATCTTGTCCGAGGTCAGCTCGGCCGGAGCCAGCTGCTGGGCTTCAAGCCACCGGCTCAGCTGCGCCCATAGCGCCAGATGTGACGTGACCGTCGAAGGTGAATAGTCCAGCGATGACAACTCCGCCCGTAGCCCGTCGGCATACTCAGCTAGCGGCCCCGAGAACTTCTTGCTCCAGTAGGTATTCATGAACGGCTCCTCTCAAAAGATGGTGAGAAGAGCCTCGCTCACCAGAGCCGCGTTATGCCGACCTCAGCTGGCGGATCACCGCCCCACACAACGGATCTGGAACCGAGATCGGCATAACCAGGACATCGACATGATCAGCGTTCTACTGCCATGCTGCGGTGGCCGCGGCGTTGAAAACAGGTGCCGATGTCTCGGTCACGGTCAGGATGGACAAAGCCTTCAAGAAGGCCATCGCCGCCATCGACACCAAGGCATGGACCGGAATCAAGTACCCGCAGGCGATCTATGACGAGACCACCGGAACGTGGACTTCGAAGGCCGGGGGCGCCGAAGTCCCATACACCGCCTTCACATCCAGGAAGAAGGCCGAGCGCATTCCCGGGCGTCTGGTGGTGCGTCGCATCCCCGAACTGAACCCCAAGCACGGTGACGGGCAGCCGACTCTGTTCGATACCCACCGGTTCCACGCCTTCTTCAGCACCACCGACCCCGAGGTCTTGGATACCGTGGCCGCCAACGCTACGCACCAGCAGCATGCGATTATAGAGAAGGTCAATGCCGACCTCAATGACAGCGCCCTGGCCTATCTACCCTCCGGCCACTTCTGGGCCAACAGTGCCTGGCTGCCCTGCGTGGTGATGGCCTACAACCTCACCCGCACCGCCGGAGTCATCGCCGCCGGGGCCTTCGCTCGGGCCCGCACCGGCACCATCAGGGCCAAACTCGTCAGCGTTCCAGTTCGGGCCGCTTCCAGCGCCCGACGGATCCGGCTCCGGCTACCCGAGTCCTGGCCCTGGCAACATGCCTTTGAGCGGCTCTTCACCGTCATCCACCCACCACCGAAAACCGCGTAGAACCAGTCCATCAGCCGGTAAACGGCGAGACCTGAGGAACGACAGTGGAACACCACCGGCAGCGAGGCCGGCCACGTTGCCGTGCCCAAAACCAGATCACCAAGCGCTTACGGAATCCATCTCAAGCTCCGACTCGGGTCGGTGGATCGAGGCTTAACTACCCAGCATTGCATCTAGACGAGCAAGGATTGAATGTCTTCGGCGGCTGTCTGAAGCATGGCGCCAAGTTCTGTGCGGAGTTGCTCAGTCATGCGGTGGGCTGGAACCGAGACGTTGATGCCGTAGTATTTTCCGCTCGGGCTTGTGACGGCGACGGCCACTGACATGACACCATCTTCACTTTCTTCTCGGCTTGTTGAGTAGCCGATGTCGCGAATCGTTTGCAGCGCATTTTCCAAGTCGGTGCGGGAGATGATGGAGCCTTTGGTGAGACCAGGGAGCTTAGCCTCCGGGTACAGGGCGTGCAGTTGGTCCGTGGTGAGCAAACTCAGCATTGCTTTACCCGTGGCCGTGCAGTTGGCGGGTAGCGTCGCTCCTTGACGTGAGGCGACGCGGACGGCGCGTTGACTCTCTACGGCTTCGAGGAAGTGGGTGTTTGATCCCTCGAGCGTGGCGAAATGCACTGTTTCTCCTGTGGCTTTGAAAAGCCGCTCCATCGCGGGACGGACCAGGGTGCCGACGTCGACTTGCCGCCGTATGGCGAAAGCGATGGAGCTGAGTGCTTGTCCGGGTTCGTATGCCTTGGTTTCAGGGTTCTGCCTTACGAAGCCGCGGTAGAGCAGCATGCCCAGGAGGCGATGGGCTGTCGATGATGCCACGCTAAGGTACTTGCTGGCATCGGTCAGACGGATGCTCGGTCGGGTTTCGAACAGCAACAACAACCGGAGAGCATTGTCAACGGATTCAATGGGGTACTGCGGAGAGGGCCCATACCTGGAGACCTCGACCGCCTGTGGTGTGGTCATGAGCCTAATGGTACTGAGAGGCTCGACTACCGGTCCGGCCGCGGCGTGGGTGCTCACCAGTGTTTGCCCAGTCGTGCGAGTTCGTGTCTCCAAGCGGTGTCGGTGTTGAATGTTCCTCCCAGGTCGGGGAGTTCGACCATATCGGCGTCGGGCACGTCGATAAGTTGGCCGCCTGCTGTGGCCACTTGCAGTGCCATTCCCGCCAGGCCGTCCACGCTGATCGCTTGCAGCACCGCCTGCTCGACGGTTGCGGCCGCACTCGTGAGGCCGTGCCCACGTAGTACGACAACGGGTTTGGCGCCCATGACATCGGCCATTTCCTCCGCCAGCCTGCGGTTCCGAATGAGTACCCCGCGGGGGTAGACGGGCACTCCGTTCGCTGCGAGGTGGGTGCCGGGGATGTCGTAGGCACCCACGATGGGCCGTACCGCGAGTCCGGCGAGGTCTGCCGCGACCACTCTCGGGGGGTGAGCGTGCACGACAGCTCGGATGTCCGGGCGGCGACGCAGGAGTTCGGTGTGCAAAGGCAGTTCGTTGGGGACCGCGTATCCACCGGCGAGTTCTCCTTCGGCGGCGGGATTGCCGTCGAGGTCCACCATGCGGATGTCTTCGGCCTGCGTGTACGCCAGGCCGCGTTCGCGGGGGCCTCGGCAACGCACCAGCAATGTGTCGTCGGTGATCCGGAGACTGATGTGACCCAGGATTCCGTCGGCCAGGCCTCGGTGCGCCAAGACCCGGCACGCAATAGCAATGGACTCGCGCGCGGCATTCTCGGCCCGCAGCAGGGAGCTCTCCGGTGTCATGGTGATCCTGTTGGTTGGAGCTGGGGCTCTAGTTTGTCACGCAACTCCTGCACTGTCGTGCCCTTGGCCATGCCCAGTCGGCAGGCGAGGAGGGCTTTGGGCCAGTTCACGATGGCTGCTCCGCGGAGCGTCGTGCCGTCTGCTGTGTACAGGGCAACGAATCGGCCGTCGACGCGTGGATGCCCGAGAATGACACTGTCGACATCGCCGCCGACGCGTCCGACGACTTGGATTTTCCAGTCGTGCTGGTCGCTCCACACGTACTCAATGGGCATATAGGCGCGCGGTATGTCGGGATGGGTGATGTTGTAGGCTACGCACGCGGCTTGGTCGACCGCGTTGGTCCAGTGCTCGATCCTGATGTCCTCACCGTGGCCCTGGTGGCGCCAACGCGCTACGTCTCCAACCGCGTAGACGTTAGGTGCGTCCACGGCTCGGCAATACTCATCGAGGACAATTCCGTTGTCCACCAGCAGTCCGGACGAGTTGGCCCAGGCGTCGTTGGGAATCACCCCGATGCCGACCAGCACAGTGGATGCCTGGACGTTTTCACCATTGGTCAGTTTGATGTCAAAACTGCCCTGCTCGCCCCCGATGGATTCAACACCAAGGCCAAACATTGTCGTAACACCGTTGTCACGGTGCAGGTCGCCGAACCAGTGGCCAATCTCCGGGTTGAAGATGCGGCTCATTGGGACCGGAAGCGGGTCGATGATGGTGACCTCGAGTCCGAGGGCCCGCGCCGTAGCCGCCGCTTCGGCGCCGATGAAGCCGGCTCCGATCACAGCAAGCGTCCCGCCCTGGAGGAGATCGCTGCGCAGTCCGCGGACATCGTCCAGGGTGCGCAGAACGTGCATCCCTTTCCGTTGTCCCCAGGGCGATGGGCGGGGGGACGCTCCGGTGGCGATGACGAGGTGGTCATAGCGCAGGGGTTCGTGTCCGTCGAGTTTCAACCGGTTCTCGGCGATGTCCAGGCCTACGGCACGGTGACCCAGGAGGAGCCGGATACCGTCGGCTTCGGCCTGTTCCTCCGTCAGAAGACGAATGGAGTCTTCCCCGGCCGTGCCGACCAAGACTGATTTGGACAGCGGAGGCTTGTCGTAGGGGAGCTCTGTCTCCTCACCGACAATGACGATCTCGCCCTCGTATCCCTCCGACCGTAGGGCCTGGGCGGTCCGTACACCGCCGATGGATGACCCGACGATGATGGTGCCGGGGCTCATTCGTCCACCACTTCGAGTGCGGAAACCGGGCAACTGCGTGCGGCTTCGGTGACGTGGGCGCGGTCGGCCTCGGGCACTTCGGCCTTGAGCACGACAACGATTCCGTCGTCGTCAAGGTCGAAGTAGTCGGGTGCCCCGACGACGCAGTTTGCGTACCCCTGGCAGACCTGAAGATCGGCTTTTACTACAGGCATGGTCACACTCCTTGGTTGCGGCGATGGTGCTCTGATGGTCGAGATGCTTCTAGTCGTCCTCTGTCACGAGCGGACCAAAGGGGTGTCCGATCATGGCCGAGAATGTGGCAGGGGTCTGCCAGGTTAGAGACTCCAGCTCAAGAGGACACAAGGTGACCCACTGGCCCGAACGAGGGGACTTGATCATCAACCGGGACCCGTTGCGGGTCTCAACGCGGGTGACATGGATCTCAGAGAATTCGTTGGCGATCACGATCGGCGTTCCGGTGACGTGGGCTTCGAGTCGGAGACGTTCCTCTGTCGCCTGGATGGCGGCGAGGCGGTCTTCTTCTTCGCCTTCCCATTCGAGTTTCACAGGAAGATTGCCAGGTTCTGCATTCGGATGACCGACTCATCGACCATGATGGTTCGCCGGGCAAGCTCCCAACCGGTGTCGATCCGGCGCAGGAGGTCCTCGCGTCCGGCGGACACGGTGGCTGCCTCTCCGACATCCCCACGGCTGCGGAACAAAAGGACCGCGGAGTCCACGACGATTTCATTGGGGTTGGGGGTGCGAAAGGTTCGGACGTTGGTGATGTAGTGCCTCAGACGCGATGGCGGATCCTCAGTCCAGGCGTGTTCGGTATCGAATCGGGCGACCCGACGGCTAAGGGAGTATTTGTTCTCGTCCCAGTGAGCCATGCCAGGTGAGGTCGTATAGCCGGCGCCGAGGGCAGTGGTAACACGAACCGGCATGATGTAGTGCACGTCCTCGGCCATCCGGGACAGCCATTCGTCATAGTCCTGAGCATCCAGAAGGTAGGCCTCATCGACCAGCCAGCGATGTGCCTCCAAATGGAGTTCGTCATTAAAGGGGAGGCTTTGCCCTGTGCGCTGGGTACGCGATGCGTGTGCGCCCAGTGGTGATTGTTCCGAGAGTGTCAGGCCCTCTTGCTCGTGCGATGTTCCAACAGCCATTGCTAGGCCTCCTGGGAAGTGGTTTCTGCAGGCACCGTTCCCGCGGTGGCACTGGCGGGGCGGACGGGTTCTGACCCGTTGGCCGGGGATGCGTGGACATGGTCGCTTCCGACCTGCACCTGCGCTGCGGCCTCTATCGGGCGTTCGAGGTGCTCTGCCCACCGGATCAACATCTCGCGCTGGTTGTATTCGCTGTACCCGACCCGCGTCGAACCAGGGCCTGAGTACTCTTCTGCGGTCAGCGGCTCTACGACATTCTGTCCGTTCTCCAGCACGCCCATCCGGCTGTTCAGCAACAAGCGTCGAGCCATCGAGCCGGCTGCGGTGTTGGTCAGGGACACCCAGTTTTCGACGTCGTCCTGTTCGAACATGCCGCCGCTGCCGAAGCACATCAGGTATGCCTTGTAGGAAAGGGCCTTGTACTCTTCCGAGGCGTTCTTGTCGACGGCGAACCAGGACAGGACTTCTGTCTCGTTCTCGCTGATCGGCTGCCACACGCGAAGGGAGATGAAGGGAAGTACCTCGTCGGAGTCTTCTTCTACGCGCGGCCAGTTGTGCACGAGGCTCATGTTCGGGAACAGCGAGGCCGCTGAGACCATAAAGCCGTCCTTGCCGACCACGTCCAATTGCTGCTGGGTCCACTCCTGCTTCATCCGGGTGATCATCTCGTCCGGGTAACCGACGTATCGCAGCCGGTCCTCCAAGGTTCCTTCGGGCAGCTTGTAGGTTGTCCCGCCGCCGTTGCCCGCCCAATAGGTGGTGCCGTCCTTGCGCTTCTCGGCCTTGGGCTCACGGAAGAGACCGATCTCGACCACTGACGTGTGGGTTTGGGGCGTGTGGTACATGTCGCCGGCGAAGTTCTCCGCACCGATCTTCCAGTTCGCCTTGACCCTCCAGCGCTGCGGCCCGCGGAGCTCAATCCCGTCCGCGCTCTGCTTCGTGTAGTAGTCCAGATAGAACTTGAAATCCCCCAAGTAATCCTCGAGCGGTTCGGCGTCGGGGTCCATGCTGATGAAGATCAAACCGTTGTACATCGCCAGAGAGGGTGCGGGAAGCAAGGTTTGGCCCTTCTTCTTGAATCCCTCCTCGCCTCCATAGGCCTCTTTGTGGAAGGGCAACCCGACGATGCGTCCGTCGTTGCGGTACGACCAGCCGTGATAAGGGCAGCGGAAGTGCGACGCATTGCCCATCTCCGCCCGGCAGACCTGCATACCCCGATGAAGGCACATGTTGAACAGGGCTCGGACCTGGCCCTTCTCGTCTCGGGAAATGATGAAGGAGTCTTCGAGCACCCTGCGGACAACATAGTCGCCGGCCTCAGGAATCTCGGATTCATGGGCGACGAACAACCAGCTGCGGCTGAAGAGCCGCTCCTTCTCGAGCTCGAAGAGCTCCTTGTCGTTGTAGATGTGTGCGGGAACCATGCCCCGCCGCACGTCCTCCAGGACGCCGCTGTGGTCTGCCATGGGAGAGCTCCTTGTCGAACAACATACGAGTCATCTGCAGAGCAGAGGACATTTCTTGTATAAAGAGGATGACGCATGGTGTGATCTACGTCAAGTCTGTGCACGATGTAGCGCCGAGCGTGGGCATTAATGGCCGTTCTCGGGAGAGTCTGAGTCGCGAGCGGCTGTCTCACCGCGGTCTAGTGCTGCCATTGAGTCCATGTCGGTATCCGTGAGGGAGAAGTCGAAGACCGAGAGGTTCTCCTGCAGCCATTCAGGTTTGGCGGCCTGGGGGATGGGGACCAGCCCTTGTTGGACGTGCCAGCGGAGCAGGATCTGGGCCGGGGTCCTTGCCATGCGCTGAGCAGTCCTGACCACAACTGGGTGCTCGCGCAGGCCGGATTCCCGGCCGATGGGGCTCCAAGCCTCGGTGAGGATCCCCAGATGCTCGTGGACCGCCCGTGACTGGAGGCGTGCAAGGTCGGGGCTGAGCTGGATTTGGTTGACATCGGGAACGACGCCAGTCGCCTCGATTACATGCCGCAAGTGACTTGGCTTGAAGTTCGAAACACCGATCGCCTTGACACGGCCTTCCTCTAGCAGCTTCACCAGGCCTTTCCAGGCCTCGATGTACCGGCCTTGGGCCGGCACGGGCCAGTGGCACATGAACATGTCCAGGTAGTCGAGGCCCAGTGTCCGGAGGCTGAGGTCATAGGCTCGTTGAACACCATCGACGCTGTGGGATTCCTTGTTGAACTTGCTGGAGATGAACAACTCCTCTCGCGGGATGCCGGCCGTCCGAAGGCCACGTCCCACCGCGTCTTCATTGCGGTACTGGAACGCCGTGTCGATGAGGCGGTAACCGCTTTGGAGGGCACGACGTACGGCAAGTTCGCACTCGTCGTCGACGAGTGGCCAGGTACCCAGCCCAAGGTGCGGAATGCTGTGCCCGTGCAGCAGGCCCAGTCTCGGGGCTGTGGCTGGACCATTGTTCGGTTTGGTTTGCGATGTCATGGACTTCCTCTCTTCGAAATGCCGGTTGATTGCCTTCTACTACGCACGGCGGGTTGCGGGAGTCTGCCAATTAGCTGCCATCCCTGTCCGACTTCAAAGCGAGAGCGGCAGGCGTGGTGATGAGCAACCCCGCTGCCAGAAGAGCGGTAGATACCGGGATCAGGGCGACCAGTCCTGCCATGCCCATTGGTGACAGGAAGAGGGCAGCGGCACGGAAGGTCCCTGTCAACGCGAGGCTGTCACCGCGTTCTTCTGGATCAACCTCCTCGGCTGCAATGGCCGGGCCGACGGTTTGCAGGATGCCGGCGCCGATGCCGGAGACGGCCAGCGCGACGGCCACCGGGGCAACCAGGGTGGCGAACGGTCCTACGGCGGCCAAACCGAGACCGGTCCCAAGAACTCCCATAATCAGGGACGCCCTAATACCTTTATCGTGCACCCATCCGCCGAGAGTGCTGCCGACGATAATATTGGCATTGGCAATGGACAGGAGGACGCCGATGGCGGCGGCCGATTGGCCAGCCAAGGCCAAAGCAACCGGCACATAGGAGTCCAGAACGCTCTTCCAGCCCCCGGCTGCCGCGTTCATCCAGCAAGCTGTATTGACACCAGGTCTCCGCCAGAGTCGGATCCCCCCGCTCGCGCGGTAGGGAGGTTTGGTGGCGAACGGGGGGAGCTTGACCAACAAGGCAGCAGGGATCAATGCCATGAATCCTGCAGCGGCCGCCACGACGAGCGGTAACTGCACGGAGAAACCCCACAGGTATCCGGCCGTCGCCGGGCCAAGAAGGGCACCGGCACCTGCCGCCAGGTTGACATCCCGCAGCCCGCTGACTGCTGAGGTGGACGTACGGACAGCGTGGGTCTGGCTGCTGGTCCAAAAGAACGCGCGGGCCGATCCCTGAAAAAGCTGGGAGAGCACAAACACCATGAACACGGGGGACAACGCCAGTAGGGTGCATGAAACGGCGATCATCACTCCGGAACCCACGAGGAACGACTTGTCCGGAATTTTGCGCATCAAGGTGCCCATAAAGAGGCGTGTGACGAGTTGCGCGACAGCTGCGATGGCTACCAACAAGCCGATTTCGCTGTTTGAGTAACCTGCATGTACACCCAGCAAGGGGACGACCACGGATAGGGTGCCCAGTGCGAAACCGAACAGGATGACCGTCAGCGCGCTAAGCGCCCTGTCACTGCCGACGGATGCCATAGGTTTTCCCAGGGCGGTGGCCCGTTTCAGCGGAAATCCCCACGGCTCGTCCGGAGCGCGGGCGGGCGGACTTGCGTCCGAAGAGCCCGCCCGCCCGGTTTCTACCGACGGACATGTTGGAGGTAGGTGCTTGCATCCTCCAGACTCACGACGTCGCCGTACTTGTTGTCGATGTCGAAGAGGTTGGCGAGGTGGGGCAACTCGGCCCTGTCTCCGACGCCTTCCTCTACGACGATGGTATTGAATCCATAGGAGCATGCGTCCACGGCGGTGGCGCGGATGCAACCGCTCGTGGTGCATCCGACAAGGATCACCGTGTCCACGCCTCGGGAGATCAGCCGAGCCGCCAGGTCGGTGCCGAAGAAGCAGGATGCGTACTTCTTCACCAATAACATCTCGTTCTCGCGACGCTCCATCCGCTCGTCCAGCTCCACCCACTCGCTGCCCTCAACGAGCCAGCTGTTGGAGGGAATCTTCTGGATCCATTTGCCCGCTTCCTGAAGGTCCGAGTCATAGGCGACCGTCGAGAAAATAACGGGGATCTCAGCGTCACGGGCCAGTGTCAGCAACCGTTGGGTCGCCTGTACTTGGGTGTCCAGGTCGCCGGCAAGGGGTGATCTGGTATCGGTGAAGCCGCGGATCAGGTCGACGGCCACCAGTGCCGGCCGTTTCCCGAAGCCGATCCGGCCGCCCAGTCCTTTGTCTTTAAACTCGGTGCGGAGGCGGTTGTACTCTTCGACGGCGATGCTGGTGGACATGGTTCTCTTCTTCCTTCTTGCTCGAACAGTCTGGATGTCGTGTATGTCGGTTCAGGCCTTATCGCCGAGTTTGCGTTCGACGGCCCAGAGGACCATATTGCCGACCAGCGCAATGGCTGCGAGGAGCACGATGATTCCGTACATGGACGGCAGATCCAGCCGGCCGTAGGCCCGCAGGGCCAGGAGACCGAGACCAGCTCGAGCAGCGAAGAACTCGGCGATGATGACGTTGATGAAGGCGATGCTGAAGCCGATACGGATTCCCACCATCAGGGACGGCGCCATCGCAGGCACATAGATTTTGGTTACCGTCTGCAGTCGGCTCAGGCTCAGCGACCGGGCCAACTTCGGCAGTAGTGGGTTGATGGCGCGAACGCCAGCAGTCGTGGAGACCATGATCGGGAACACTGCCGCCAAGGCGGCCATCGCTGACTGTGCGCCCACTCCAACCCCGAAGATTTGGAGAAGGACCGGGAAGAATACGATGCGCGGAATGGCGAAAGCACCCGCCACGATGGGATCGAACACGGCACCCAGGAACTTGCTCCGTCCGATCATGTAGCCGAGCGGGAAACCGATGGCCGCCGCGACGAGGAAACCGATGGCCACTGCCTGCAGCGTGGCATTCAGGTGGCGGTAGATGGAGCCGTCGGCGAACAGCTCAGCGAGGGCGGCAAAGGATTCCGACGGAGTCGATACCAAGTCCGAGGCAATGGCCAGCACCCACCAGACGCCGATCAGTCCGACGACCACGGCAATCCGCCACAGGTTGTCCTTGATGGTTGTGGTCCTCTTGGACGGGGAGGGAGGAGCGGCAATAGGGGTTGGGGAGGTCATCAGTCCCGTACTCATAGCATGTCCTTCCTGATCCGCTTCTCGATCCACGTGAGGATGCCACTCACGATCACACTCAGCACGATCACGACGGTGATGTACGCCCACATGTCCCCGGTATCCAGCTCGCGATAGTGGAACCCGGCGCGGAATCCGATGCCCTGCGCAGCGAGGATGAACTCCATGGCAATCGTGCCGATCACGGCATAGATGAAACCGAGCTTCACTCCGGGAAAAACGAGAGGAGTAGCAGCGGGGAGCAGCACCTTCAGGTAGTACTGCGAAGGGGAGGCATTCACCGATTTCGCTAGCTTGTGCAGGATCGGCTTGATGGCCCCCAAAGCGACCATGGTCGTGAGCGCGATGGGAATCAACGACATGGTCGCTGCGATGACGATGATGGGGCCCGAGTTCAGACCCATGATCGCCAGCAGCACCGGATAGAAAAGAAGCGTCGGCATCGCATATCCAGTCACCAGGAAGGGCTCTAGGACACGCCCTACCGCGGGCATGCGCCACAGGAGTACGCCGAGCGGGAATCCTCCGACGAGTCCAATGGCGAACGCCAACAGGATAGTCGTCAGTGTTCGACCCGCGTCCCCGGCGAACTCACCGGTCGGAACAATCGAGATCAGTCGGGCGAGGATCTCCGAGGGCGGGACCATGAGGCTTCGATCGATGAGCCCGGCCCTGGTCACTCCTTCGAGTACGGCGACGAAGCCGATGATGATCGTCCATCGGACGAGTCGTGGGCGTCGCCACAGCGGAACCGCCCGGAGTTGCAGTGACGCCTCGTTTACGGTCGTCACGCCAGCTGCGCTCCTGCTCCGAGCGTCTTTTCTGCTTCCACCTTGACCAGTTCCCACAGGTGATCCTGGAGCTCACGGAACCGCGGTAGCGCGTGCGTTCCCTCGGGCCGCGGTCGGGGCAGGTCGACTTTGACGACCTCCTTTACCACCGACGGCCTGGCGGACATGACCCACACCTCATCGGATAGATAGACCGCCTCCTGGATGTCGTGGGTGATGAACAGGACACGATTGCGCGTCTTCTCCCAGATATTGAGCAGCTCCCGACCAACGAACTGCCGAGTCTGCTGGTCGAGTGCACCGAAGGGCTCATCCATCAGCAAAACGCGCGGCTCCATGGCCAGTGCGCGGGCGATGGCCACTCGTTGTTTCATGCCTCCGGACAGCTGTCCAGGACGGTGGTCCTCGAACTGACGCAGTCCGACGAGTTCAAGCATGGCGCGGGCCTTGTCATAGCGCTCGGACTTCGACATGCCTTTCACCTCGAGCCCGAAGGCAATATTGTCCAGCACGCTGCGCCAGTGCAGGGTCGAGTCCTCCTGGAACACCATCGCGGTATCGCGTCGCGGACCGGTGACCTGTTCACCGTCAATGGTGACGGACCCCTGAGTCGGTTTGAGAAGACCTCCCACCATGTCCAGAAGAGTGCTCTTGCCGCATCCACTGGGGCCAATCACGGAGACGAACTTGTGCTCCGGAATGGACCCTGTCACATTCGCGACAGCCTGGGTGGCACCTGTCGTGGTCTGGAAAGTCATGCCGATGTTGTCGAATGTGACCTCGTGCTGCCGCTCGGTCGAAGGGGGTGTGGCGAGTGGGCTCATGTCAGGAAATTCCTCATAACGATTGCGTCCATGTCCGGATCCTCGGTCAACTGACCCTGTTCTTTACCAGCCTCGACAACGGCTGCCAGCTGAGCGTCGGTAAAGTCGAGACTGAAGAAATTTTGCGAATTCTTGAGTGCCTCGAGCGCGACTTCAGGTTCGTAATCGATGGCCACGGCGTACACTTCCGCGGCCGCCTCCACGTCATTGGAGATCATGTCCATCGCTCGCTGCAGGGCTCTGCCCCAACCTCGAAGCGCCTCGGCGTTTTCATCGATGAATGCTCCGGTGGCCACCAGGCAGGTGTCAGACCAGTCGGTGACGTAATCGCGCGAGCGCCAGATGACCTTCCCGCCGGCGTCGCTGGCGATCTGCTCGGACAAGGGGGACGCTGTCCACGCGACGTCGACAACTCCCTGGGAAACCTGGGTCCAGGAATCGGCAGCGGAACCGACGCTGACCAGTTGAACGTCCGTGCCCGGCATCAGCCCTGCTTCGCGCAGCGTTCGCTCGGCAAAGTATGTGGAGTTCGACCCCGGGGTGCTGACGGCGATCGTTTTGCCTCTCACATCCTCGATCGTGTTGATCGGAGAATCCGGAAGAGCGATGAAGTCGACGGAAGCAGCGGTGTAGACATTGCCGAAGATCCGGACATCCATGCCACTTTCTGCCGCGATGAAGACGGGCAGGGTCGAGGAGGTGCCGAACCCGATGCCTGAATCGATGCCGCGCACCGTATCCAGTCCGCCCGGGAACTGAATGTTTTCCAGTATCAGTCCCTCTTCTTCGTAATAGCCCTCCGACTGAGCGATGAAGAACGGCGCCGAGTGAATGAGGCTGGCGAGGCCGGTGATTGCCACGTCCCCGGAATAGCCCCCATTACCGTTGCCATTGGCACCGCTTTGCCCGCACCCTGCCGTGAATCCCAGGGCGATGACCCCTCCGGTCGCGGCGGACAGTTTCAAAAATCCTCGACGTCCCAATGGGCCAGAGACGGTCTTCATAGGGTTCTCCCTTATCGTGTGCGGTGCGTGCTCGCCCAGTGAACCACGTCACAAAACTGTTGTCCAGAGACTTCCTCTGCTGTGCAGATACGTTTAAGCTTGCCTAAGGGCGCGATGCAGGCACCTCAGTTCCCAAATGCGATGGCCACGCAGCCTCACTGCCGAAGAATTCTTGTTCTTATAGCCAAGGGATGGTGTATCCGATGGATAACAAGCTCTACGATTACAGCCCTATCGTCGATCGAGCCCCACTGCACTGGCCGGGCGGCAAAAAGGTAGCCTTTTATCTGGGCTTGAACCTGGAGCATTACCAGGTCGATAAACCTTCGACGTCAATCTTCGGAGGTACGGCGGGACTGCACCCCGATCCCCTCAACTATGGGTGGCGCGATTACGGGCTGCGAGTCGGGATCTGGCGGATGATCGAATCGCTCGACAGGCACGGGATCCGGCCTAGTGCCCTGGTAAACGCGGATGTGTGCAGAAACTACCCGCAGGTCATCCGGGCGGGTCTAGACCGGGACTGGGTTTGGATTGCCCATGGCCGGGACAACTCGACCTTCCAGACGGGCATGTCGCGAGAGGAAGAAGTCGACTACCTCGAAGACGTCGTCCGGACCATCGACTCGCATACGGGATCTCGGCCCAAGGGCTGGCTAGGGCCCGCCCTGACGGAAACAGACAACACGCCCCAGATACTTTCGGAACTCGGCTTAAGCTACGTCCTTGACTGGTGCGCCGATGACCAACCCTTCTACCTCAAGATCGAAGGAATGATGAGCGTTCCCTATTCGATCGAGGTCAATGACGTCACTCTTTTCGCCAACAGGAACCTCAACGGACCGGACTTCGTGCGCATCGTGAAGGATCAGTACGAGCAATTGAGCGCGGATTCAAATGAGAGCGGGAGGGTGATGTCCTTGGCGCTCCACCCTTTCATCATCAACCAGCCGTTCAGGCAAAAGTACCTGGACCAGGCCCTCGAGTTCATAGCGGACCAGCCAGATGTCTGGGTGACCACCAGTGACGAGATAGCCATGCATTTTGACAGCACGTCGCAATGAGCTCCGCTGATCATGGAGACTGGCGACAGCGTGGCGAGCTGAATGAGGAAAGACCTCCGTGTTGAATGTGGGTTACCACGCCTGTGAGCATCACCCGAGGGTGTGGCTGTTGGAGCAAGACCCCGCAGTGACTCAGCGGTATCCTTTCTGAATCTCCGGTGGGGTCCACGCCCCGCCGCGCACCGAGTCCTGGGACGAACCTGCCCTCTGGCCCGAGGCGTTCGAGGTTCCGGAAGTGCCCGGGATGGAGAAACCGGACTCGGCCGCGTTCCGGGATCCGGTTTCGACGGGATCGGCCAGGGCATCCTTGATGATGCGGCGGGGATCGTACTGGCGAGGGTCGTACCGTTTCCAGTCGATCTCGTCGAAGTCGGTCCCCGTCTCCTCCTTGAACTGTGACTTCGCGCCTTCGGCCATGCGTCGCAGATTGCGGATCCACTCCATGAGTTTCCGAGTGTAGTCCGGGAGCTTCTCCGGTCCGAGAATCAGCACGGCCAGCAGGGCCAGGATGATCAGCTCAGCGCCGTTGATACCGAAGGTCACAAGTGCTCAGCCTACCGGAGGGCCTGCGGCGCGGACGGGTGTTCCGCCCCAGAGCCGCTCGGGGCCGCGGGCCGCTCTCCACGGCCCTAGGCAGCGTGAGTCCATTTAAGGCAGGAACCGCTCGAACCTGCAGGCCAGCCGGTCGGAAGGACGCAACCGGCGCCGTGGCGAACAGACATGTAGCTTCGTTCGTCAAGGGGCAGGCCCAACAGGTCGATGTCCAGGCTGATGTCCAGTCGGCCCTCGGCAGTCCCGGCCAGCTGGCCCAGGGTGCCGTTAACCAGAACATGGCCGTCGGAGGCCTCGACCGCCTCGCCCGGCATGCTCAGCTGCAGCGGCAGGGCGACGTCCGCCTCGGTGGCGTTGAGCACCCGCGGTGACCACCTCATTCACCTTCTCGTCCACGTTGCCCAGGGCCGCCGCCACCGCGTCAGTGATCGTGTTCGGCCTGGAGCTGGCAGCAGGACTCGGTCTGGAAGGGGTCGAGGCCGAAGTCCAGGGTGGCGGCGTAGCGCTCCGCGGGGCTCGGGCGGCCGGTGGTGTCATCCGCGGAAGGTGCCATGGTGCCAGCCTAGGACATGGCCGCACCGGACTTGCCCGGGCCGGCCCGGTGTGGCTGGGGCTAGAGCTCGTCGAGGGGTTTCGGCCCCGACTGCAGGTAGTCCTCGGTCTCCTGCTCGGCCTTGACCCGGCGCTTGGCCCGGCGGCGGTCGTTGACGAGGCAGATGGCGATCGCCACGCCGAAGAGGAGCACGAGGGGGGCGGCCAGGTAGAACATGGTGACCGCGTCCGAGCCGGGGGCGGCCAGGGCCGCGATCAGGGCGATCAGGAAGACGGTGATCCGCCAGTGCTTGATGATCTGCCGGCCGGACAGGACCCCGATCATGTTCAGTCCCACCAGGACCACGGGTAGGACCAGGGCCACGCCGAAGGCCAGGAAGAGCCGGAGCACGAACGGGATGTAGACGTCGGCCGCAATCACATTGGCCGGCCCCTCGGGGGTCAGGCCCACGAAGAACTGGACCGCCTCGGGCAACACGAGCCAGCCCAGGCCCACGCCCAGCAGGAACAGCGGCACGGCGGCGGCGATGAAGCCCACCGCGTAGCGCTTCTCCTTCTTCTTCAGACCGGGGACCACGAAGGCCCAGATCTGGTAGAGCCAGATGGGGCTGGAAATCACGACTCCCACGAAGAGGGAGACCTGCAGCATGATGTCGAAGGGCTGGCCGACGGCCGTGAAAGAGATCGTGACAAGGCGGCCCGCGTCGGAGAGACGCTGTACCGGTTCGACCAGGGCGGAGAAGAAGGGCTGGTAGACCAGGAACCCGACGACGGCGCCCAGCGTCAGGCCGATGCCGGCGATGATCAGCCGGTTGCGCAGTTCCTTCAGGTGGTCCTTGAGGGCCATCTCCCCGGCGGGGTTGCCCTTGCGTGCGGCCTTGGGAGTCCTGGTGATCTTGGTCCGCTTGGGCCGGGGCGCCTGCGGTTCGTCAGTCATGGAGGCGGTGACCACCTGGTTACGGCTGGTCGTTGGTGACGGTCGTCCGACCGTCGCGGGTGCCCTCGGGCCCACCATCGACGATCCGGCCCTCGACGGGCTCGGAGTCAGCGGTCCCCTTGGATTCCTTGGCGTGCGGTGATTCCGGAGCGGAGCCGTCGTTCTTCATCTGCTTGACCTCCGACTTGAAGATCCGCATCGACTGGCCGAGGTTCCGGGCCATTGCGGGAAGCTTGGGAGCGGCGAACAGTAGGAGCGCGATCGCGATGATGATGACGAGCTGCCATCCCTGGAGTCCAGCCATGGGGGCATCCTTTCGATTGAACGATCCCGAGTTTACGCCACGCCGGTATCGGTTCGGCCGTACCCCTCCACGGGTACCTAGCGCCGGCCCCAAGTTTCATCGCTTGGGGCCAACCCTCGTCAAGAGACGTCTCCCCGGCAAGCGATCGTTAGATCGAGAAGCGAAGCCCACGGAGGCTTACCGGTTTCCGTCCCTCTCGTGTCCCAGCAAACAGGTGTCGGCCCGTACTGTCGCATCAACTGGGCGAGCGACCTATTTTCGGGAGGAGGCCTGATCGTTTCAGTCGCAGTCGCGAATCGCCGAGTGTCAAAGCGGGTATACCCTCTTGCACGCCTCCGACGTGGACGGGAATCTGCTGTCAGATTGGGTCCTGAATCGACCATTGGACACCTTCGTGAGGCCAGGTCTTAGATCGGGTTGGACATATGGAAGAGGTGTCCCACTTCCTTGGAACTGGGACACTCCCCACGGCTCCCACCGAAGACCACGACACGCCATGTATTTCCGTCCCAGAACTAAGCCCACAACGACATCCCATCCCGTCCGTGCAAAGCTGGCTTGTGACACAGCATGCCCATGGAGATCGAGTACGCGCGAGTGCCCTTGCTTCTTGTACGGCGTCCCTTAAATGTTGTATTTATTGCGGCGCTTCTGGAAAGCTTCTTCCCCGCCATCGAGAATCTCGCAGGCATGCTCTCGAACGCCACAGCGGCCCAGCGCTGTCGCGCTTGACTCATTGAGCGGCCCCGAATGCTCCAGGGCGCCGGTGAAGTAATCGAAGATACGAGAGTCTTTGTTCTTCCTGTCGTCCCCGTGCCGGTTGGCAACGATGACCTGCTCGGAGTCAGCGCCAATCACCAGGTTTGCGTTATGGCTAACCATGATGATTTGGCGCTCTTTCTTACGCTCGACCAAATACGGCACGATAGTGTCATAAATGGAACGGCTGTCGAGATCGTCTTCCGGCTGATCAATGAGGAGCGGCCAAGGTTCTTGCGACTCATTCAGAATTAGCGTTAGAGCGAACAGAGCCTGCTTCCCAGGTGTCATGGAAGACTTCTTGAAGCCGCCGATCCGGTCCGCATCCAACTCAGCGGAGAAACGAACCTCTTTGGTCACTGTCAGAACGTCGGCTGCAACCACACTCGGCTCATACTTCTTGTTCAGCTTGACCTTGCCATCCCGAACGTCATGGAGGAATGCTTTCGGATCAGACTGAGCGTCTTCGTATGACACCAAGTCACCCTTGTTCTTGATGTAGGCGTTGGTGCTGCGCAGGTTGAACCCGGTCGTGGCATAGTCCACCAACTCAGTCGGTACGTCGATCTCAATACCGAACTTGAGCGTCGGTAGCGATCGTTCCTTGGCGTTGAACGCGTTGACCAGTATGGAGAGTGCTTGCCCACGCTCGGTGATACCGGTCTCAACCTTGGTTGCGGCGGCATCCTGCTCTTCGATCAGCTTGTCGAGAGATTGCTGCCCCTTGGCGATCTCATCAAGCTTGGATACCTGCCTCTTGTGATCGGCTACCACGCTGGAGAATTCTTCGTTGGCTTCGTGTTTGGCGATCAGAGCTGCGTTGTCACGCTTGATCGCTGCGAGATCTGCGCGGAGTGCGGTTCGTTCAGCATCGAGCGCGGTGGCGGCCGCAATCAGGTCCGACTCAATCTTTGCGACAAGGTCCTTCACCGCACCGCTCTTGAGTTGCTCAATGCGCCTGAAAACAGACTCGGGAACCTCGGCAGCCGAGGGATGCACCGTGACCGTTGCCTGAACTGTCTCAGGCAGGATCGCGGCAGCGGTTGCCCCCTCGGCGAGAGAGACGTAGGAGGACAGCTGTCCCAGCTCTAGATCAGACTCTCTGAGGCGTGTTTCCTTGCCATCAAGTCGTGCAGCGACGGCCTGATATTCATCGACTTCTTGATCTGTCAGTGACGCTGCAGCCTGGATACGATCGATCTCAGTTTGAAGGCGATCCCGCTCGTCGGTAATCGCTGCCTGGTCCCCCAGATCCTTGATCTCTTGAGATAGCGCCTCCACTCGGTCGGCAAGGTCGAACCATTCGTCAATGGCCCTCTTAATCTTTGTGTTCGCCGCTCCAACCTTGCTCGTCGCACTGCCGTATGCGGTCTTCAGAGACGGGTAGAGGCGGAAAAGCGCGGGAGCGATCTTGTTGGTAATCTCTCCAGGCTGTTCACTGAGTCTGTACAGGGAATTCTGGGGAATGTAGATCACCTTCCCCTGCGTGCTTTCACCCGACTCCCACTCCACTTCACAGTTCACATCGGAGACGGCGTCCCACGTATGGCCCGCGGCCGGTCCAGCTTCCCTGGCGTCGCTGAGACCATGGGCCTCGACCTGGAGACGGACGGTTTCTTTAGGGTCGACGGCGTGGGCAATATACGCGAGCAGGGACGACTTTCCCGAGGAACGGCTTCCAATGATGGCGTTGAGGTTCTTGTTCAGGCTCACCTCGGCCGGGAAATCATCGGTCCCTGAGAATTTGACCTTCGAGATGACTTTGTACGGCTCTTTATGGTCGGGCACCGTGGCCTGCATCGTTACACGGTCGGTCGGCTCAGCCAGGGTTTGAAGAAGTCCCGCGTAAGTGGGATCAGCTTTAATCCAAGTGATGTTCCGTTGACGCCCCTGATCGGTCACATGCTTGCCGAGCCCCCCACACAGGTCCGCAAAGCTGTGGGCGTCGCATCCGTCGAAGACAGGCTTCGGGGCGATTGGCTCGTCAGTCTCAAGCCGGTGCACATTAAGGAAGTGGTTGCGGGAACCAGAGTTGGCAAAGACTGCGTCGGAGAACTTGTCGATTTCATCGGTCAGCAGGTACTTCCGCTGGACACCGCTCCTCTTTGGGGGGCGTATGCCGTCTCCCTTGGCTGACACCACCACGAGTAGATGTTCCTGGCGAGCAGACGGGACCACAGCGTGGTCCCCGAATGTCCCCTTTATGGCCTCGTCGATGGCCGCAATGGAAACAGTCGCGCTCTCGAAATCTTCTTTGCTCTCGAGATCAGCGCAGGGAACCCTCGTCCGGTTATGCCCAGTAGTCCCCTCTGTGTTTAAACGATCCAAGAATCTCGTTGCTTCGGTGGGGGTCAGCGTAGGCCGGAAGATCAGATGCAAGTTGATCTCCTGGCCTGCCTTGTTCACGGAAACTGGTAGCCGCAGTTCAAGGTTGGGCAGCAACAAGGTGTCGTCTTCGGGATACAGCTCGGTGTACTTCTCCTTGACAGCGAAGTAGCCATCTAGGGAGAAGTAATCCGTGATGGCGGCCACAGCCACATCGGAGTCATGAATGACCTTGCAAAACCGCTCCAGATCGGGCACGCCGCCCTTCTTTTCGTAACCATCACTGAGCTTGGTCCCCGGAGCGTGGACGTGCAGATCCCACTTACGCCATTGCGATCCACTTGGGTACCTGTTCAAGATGCATTCCTCTCATTGAAGCCACGACATAAGAGCCGCTCGATCATGCGACAGACTTGGCGATGGCACACTTTCTATTCTCGCGCTGACTTGGGCTGGCAGAAATGTTCTCTCCGCAAGTGACTAAATGATGGCCGGGCCGTCTGTGCTTCGAATGTGAGGCGGATCTGCTGCGGCCGTGAGTTCAGAAGTGGGCAGCACGCAGTTCAGAAGTCGACTGCACAAACTGTCAGAAGTGAAGTGCACTGCGTGTCGATTTCAAGAGTCGATGGCACGGATATTCAAAAGCGACCGTCACGGAGTTCAGCGGTGAGGTAGCTGGCGCGGCAGGGATGCGGTGGCACAGAAAACGTTCGTTTGATGAGCTTGACGAGCTTCGACTTATCGTCCATGCGGGCCTGTGACCTGGTCGCCTCCATTTTCCCCGCCGTTCTCTTCCTGCTGCTTGGCATCGCGGCGCTTCCTGAACCAGTCGGCCGCCCAGACGCCTCCCGTGAGGGCGACGCCCACAGCGAGTCCGATCCCGGTTCCTTGTCCACGTCCGACGTCCAGACCCTTGTAATACCCAGCACCCCAGGCGGGATTCCCCATGCCACTCGTTCCTCTCTTCGTATCCAGATGGACTGAGCGTATCGGGGGAAGCGCAGCGCTTTGCTTCCGCGCCGTCAGGATTGCCGGTTTAATCGGCAATGTGACGTCTCGCTTTTCCTCAGGATGCGGAAGGCAACGCGGCAATGCGCCGGTAGAGGGTGGCCCGGGACATGCCCAGATCTCGGGCGACCTGCGCGGCCGGCTGGCCGGACTCGATCAGGTGAGCGGCGCTGCGGATCTGGGAGTCGGTGAACGTCTGACGTCGTCCGCCGAGGTCTTGGCCGGCGGCCCGGCGCTTGGTGACGGAGTCGGTGATGCGTTCGCGTTTGATCTCCAGCTCCATCTGGGCCAGGGCGGCCATCACCGTGAACACCATGGAACCCATGGGCGTGTGGGTGTCGACGTCTCCCCCGCCCAGGTTCAACACCCGCAACCCTGCACCCCGGTCCCGGAGCATCTCGGCGAAGGCCAGCATGTTCTGCGTAGACCGACCCAACCGGTCCAGGGTGGTGATCACCAGGGTGTCCCCCTCCTGCAGGGCGGTCACCGCCTTGTCGAACTTCGGCCGGGAGACCCGGGCACCGGACACCCCGTGATCGACGTAGAGATCATCGCGCCGGACCCCGGCCTTCAGCAGGTCCTCGACCTGCCGGTCGGCGTCCTGTCGGCGCGTGGAGACCCGCGCATATCCAATGAGCTTGCCCATGACCGCCCCGAGTGTCTCGCAACCAACGTTGAGTACACCATTCTAGCTGCGGAGTTGCGATACATAGTTGCGAGACTTTTCCCGTGTGTGGTTGTTGTCGCTTTGTGGCGGCGTTCTGTGATCGCTATTTGGCGCTATCAAGGATTTCCGAACACTTCTCGACCCTCAGGCGGCCATGGCTAATCGCCCGCATGCAGAAGTAGCACTCCGAACTTCCGTAGTTGAGTCGGGTTCGAGGTCGCCGCGACGTTGTGCATATCCGCTGCGGCGGCCTCACCCAAACGATTGCCCTGCCTACGCATTCGAGACCGGTAAGTGCAATAATCTGCGTATGCATGCAGATAGTGTGATTTGTGGCCGCGACCCTGGCAGCCAGTTCGTCGAACTTGCGGTGGAAGTCTTTTCGATGCTCGCTGATGCGACCCGGGTGCGTCTGATTCTCGCTCTTCGAGAGGGGGAGCGCTCCGTGAATGACCTTGCTGTCTTTGTCGACAAGTCGCCTGCCGCGGTCTCGCAGCACCTCGCCAAGTTGCGGCTGGGACGATTCGTAGCGACCCGGCAAGAAGGGACGCGTGTGTTCTACCGGTTGGAGAACGAACACGCGAGTCAGCTCGTCTCGGACGCGATATTCCAGGCCGAGCACTCCCTCGGTGGAACACCGCGGCACCACCACACGCGAACCGAGCCCGTGAGGTGAGCACGCCCCACACTCACCACGGACACGACGAGCCGACCCAGCACGAACACCACGAGTCTCCCGGCCACGCGCACACCCACGATCACGACCACGGGCATTCACATCCGACCGGCATCAAGGGTTTTCTCTACGGCCTGTTCGTGCCCCATAGCCACGATGCCGCCGACTCCATCGACGATGCCCTCGAGGCCAGCACTCAGGGCGTGCGGGCGCTCAAGATAAGTCTGTTCGTTCTGCTTGGAACGACGATTCTGCAGTTCGTCGTCGTCATCATCAGTGGGTCGGTCGCCTTGCTCGCAGATACCATCCATAACTTCTCTGACGCACTGACCGCGGTCCCGTTGTGGGTCGCGTTCGTGCTTGGCCGACGCGCCGCGACCAAGCACTACACCTACGGGTTTGGAAGGGCGGAGGACCTTTCAGGCCTGTTCATCATCGCCGTGGTCGCGTTGTCAGCGGTCGTCGCCGCCTATCAATCGATCGAACGCTTTTTCAACCCGCAACCTCTCCACAACCTAGGGTGGGTTATCGCCGCGGGCTTCATCGGCTTCATCGGCAACGAAATCGTCGCCATCTATCGAATCCGGGTCGGCCAGAGGATCGGTTCCGCCGCACTCGTCGCAGACGGCGTGCACGCGCGCATCGACGGCTTCACCTCGCTCGCCGTCGTCCTCGGCGGATTCGGCGTGATGCTCGGATTCCCGCTCGCCGACCCCATCGTCGGACTGCTCATCTCAGCCGCCATCATCGTGCTCCTCTGGGGAACCGTTCGCAGCATCGGGCGCCGCCTCATGGATGGCATCGAACCCGAGCTCGTCGAGCGAGCGCGGCACGCGATCGAACACACCCCGGGGGTTCTCGCCGTGCCTTCACTGCAGCTGCGATAGGTCGGCCACCGACTCCAGGGCGCCGCAACGGTAGCTGTCGCTGATATGCCGATCTCAGCCGCCGAAACGATCGTGCATGACATCAGGCACGGGATCTCGCATACACTCCCGAACCTGGGGTCGAGAGCCCTCACTGCAGCCGACGGCATCCCGCTGCTGTGGCTTGAATTGATTGGCATTGTTGCATGGCTCACTCGTCGGCAGGGCGAGTCGATCACGCTCGTTGAAGCGCTTCGCCTGGCCTCAGACAGACTGCGGCTGGTTCGTCGGCTGGCGGTCGCCCCCGGTGGTTTTGCGCTTTAGCCGCGCGAAATATGGTCGGCCGTCATGCCGGCCGTATGCGTTCTCGGGTCCGATTTCGGTCCTGGAGGTCTGAACAGATTTACTCTCCTTGCCGGATAGCGGAGTGCAGCTTTGCCGGTGCGAGCGGGAATATGCACGTTACGGATGCGCCGGTGGTCGGTTGTTCGATAGTGACGGTACCGCGGTGGCGCTGGACGATTTCCGCGACTATTGCCAATCCGAGTCCGTAGTGGCGTGTGGTGCTGTCGACGTTCCGGCTGCTGACGAAGCGGTCGAAGGCTGTGGACGCGACCTCGGGTGAGAATCCCGGACCGTCGTCCGTCACGCGTACGATTGCGTTCCCGTTCGACGCCGAGACGGTGACCGTCACCGCGGTGCGGGCGTGGTCGAGCGCGTTGGTCGACAGGGCGATCACCAGGCGCAGCAGAGCGGCACGCGACCCGGGGATGATGATCGGTTCCGGGTCGCCCGCGCGGGCGAGGGAGATGCCGCGCCGACCTGCGTCGTCACGGAGAAGCCCGACCGCATTGTCCGCGACAGCCCTGAGGTCAACCGGGGTCGGCTCGACCACGGTTCGCGGGTCGGCGGCGATCAGGAGGTCTTCGAGGATCTCGGTGAGCGTCCGGGTATCGGTGACGATTTCATCGACGGAGGTGGTGACGTCTGCGGGGAGGTCATTGCCGCCTCGGCGTTTCAGAATTTGCGCCCGGGTGCTCAGCAGGGTCAGTGGTGTGCGGAGTTCGTGGCTGGCGTCGGCGACGAAGCGGCGCTGTAGGGCGAGCGCCTCGGCCAGGGGGCGGATGGCGCGGCGGGCCATCAGGTAGGCGGTGGCGAAGGCGAGCACGGCCGCGACGAGTCCGCCGGCGATCAGCGCGGTCGCGAGCCTGCCCAGTTCTTCGGAGCTCTCGTGCAGGTCGAGCGCGACCTGCACGAATCGGTCGTGGCTGCGGTCCCCGGTGGCGGAGGTGGTGAGGAGGAGGTAGTCGCGCCCGTCCACGGTGCGCTGCTCCTGCACGTCCGCGCCGCCGGCCGCTACCGACTGGAGGGCCGTGGTGTCGAGCAATCCCTCGGGTAGGTCGTCGGAGGAGATGAGTTGGTCGCCGGTGCGCCCGTCGACCAGGGAGAGGTAGGTGCCGCTCGGCGCATCCTGGGGCGAGTCGAGCCGGGTGGCCGCGACAAGTGCCCGCTGGTTCGATTCGGTCACGCTCGTGCTGACGATCAGATAGACGAGCGTGCCGACGATCGCCAGGATGAATAACAGGAGGGCGGTGAATTGTGCGGTGAGCCGCAGCGACGCGCCTCTCAGGTCGTCGCCCGTGCGCAGCGCTCTCACGGCAGCGGTCCGAGCCGGTACCCGATACCGCGAACCGTCTTGACGCTGTCGCGGCCGAGCTTCTTTCGCAGGTAGTGCACGTAGGTGTCGACCACGCCGGGGTCGTCGGCATCGGGGAAAACGCTGGCGAGCAGGCCGTTCCGTTCGAACACCTGATTCGGCCGGCGGGCGAGCCGTTCGAGCAGCTGCGACTCGCGCTCGGAGAGGGTCACGTTCTCGCCCTCTCCCGTCGTCACGGTACGACTCGCCGTATCGAGCGACCCGCTCACTAGTGCCAGCACCGGCACTGTGCTGCTGTGTCGGCGGAGTAGGGCGCGGATGCGGGCGAGCAGCTCGTCGATGTCGAAGGGTTTGGCGAGGTAGTCCTCCGCGCCCCGATCGAGGCCCTCTACGCGGTCGGCCGGGTTGCCGAGCGCCGAGAGCACGAGGGCTGGGGTCAGGATGCCGCGGCCCCGGAGACGGGACAGCACGTCCAGCCCCTCCAACACCGGCAGCCCCCGGTCGAGCACGAGGGCGTCGAACTCGTGCGTCAGGCCTTCGTGCAGGGCACGTTGGCCGTCTCGGGCGAGCACGGTGTCGTAGCCCTCGGCTGCGAGCAGCTGCTCGAGCATCTGTGCCAGGCGCGCGTCGTCTTCGACGAGCAGAATGCGTGCGCGCTGCGACATGCTCGAAGTATAGGGAAAACAGGGGGCGGCGAGGCTCATATCGGCGTGAGCCCCCGGGCGCTCTGCAGCCCTGGTGTCGCGGTGAGGTGCCCCGCGTAGTCGACGGTGATCGCCTCGATGTCGAAGCGGTCGATCAACTCCGGGCAGCGGTCGGGCCCGCCCGCGACGAGGGCGGTGGCGAGTACATCCGCGGTGACGATGTCGTCGGCCAGCACGGTCACCTGGCGGTAGCGTTGCGGCGAACGGGGGTCACCGGTGCGCCAGATGTGCTCGCCCCGCTCGGCGGTGCCCGAGGTGGCCAGGGCAGTGTGTCGGCCGACGAGCTCGACAGCGCAGAGCAGCGCGCCCCGGTCGTCCGGGTCGACGATGCCGGCGCGCCACGGCGGGCCGCCGAGATCGCCCCGGGTGAGGATGTCCCCGCCGGCCACGAGCATCCAGTCGGTTTCGCCGGACGACTCGAGCACCCGCGCCGCCGCCTCCATCGCCTTGGCCTTGACGGTGCCCGAGAGGTCGATCACGCCGTCGGGGCGGTGGGGTGTGAAGGTGCCGCCGGTGCTCCGTGACCAGTCGAAGGCGTCGGCATAGGCCTCGCGAAGCTCCGCACTAGCCCGGGTCAGCGGCAGCTCCCCGCGAGCCATCCTGCTGATCTCGGAGTCGGGCCGATACAAACTGAACCGCTCGTCGAAGACTCGGAACGCCTCTTCGACCTCGTCGAGAACGGATGCGGGGGCGGTGGAGCCGGCGAAGCGCAGACTCACCATGGTGCCCATGGTGTCGAACACGTGCACGCCCATGGTCAGAGCCCGGCCTGGTCGAGCGCCGACTGGAGCGAGCTGAGGTACCCGTCGCTGGTGTAGGTGGCACCCGAGACGCCCTGCACGTTCGCCGACTGCGCCGCCAGAACCTCTTGGCGCAGTACCGGCGCGGCCCGGTTGCTGATCGACACCGAGCGCTGATCCTTGTCGGTGAGCTGCAGCGCGGTGACATCGGTGATGCTGCCGTTCGCGACGGTGATCTGCACCTGCACCGGGCCGAAGCGGGTCTGCACGGAGGTACCGGTGAATGTGCCCGAAGCGCTGTCCGACGCCGGGGCTGTGGCACTCGCGCTGCTGCCGGCGGCGGTCGGAGTGGGCGCCGGGGCGGCCGCTGCGGAGGACATCGACCCGCCGTTGGGAGCCGTGGTCGTGGTGGTGGCTGTCGCATCCGGAACAGTCGGGGTCTGGCCCTGCGTGCCGAGCTGCCATCCCACGGTCAGCACGGCCGCCGACGACAAGATGCTGAGGGCCAGTGCGCGCGCCCTCACCAGTCGAACCTCTCGACGTGGATCTGGTCCTCGGGCAGACCGGCCGCCCGGGCGTCGCGGATCACCAGATCGATCCACGACTGCGGCCCGCACACGTAGAGATCGGAGTTCAGCAGATCGGGGAAAACCGTGCCGATCGTGACACCGTGGGCAAGTGCCTCGACCGACATCCAGGTGGCGAGCCCCTGCGGTCGCGGGCCCATCATCGAGAAGACCGCATTGCCGCGCATGCTGCGGAGGGCGCCGACCTCGTCCCACAGGTAGCTCTGCGAGGGATCGCTGCCGCGCAGCAGCACGGTGGCCTCGCCGGGGCGTAGCGTCGAGTGCTCGAGCATCGAGCGGATCGGCGTGATGCCGATACCCGCCGCGACCACGGCCAGCTTCGGGGCCACCCGGTGCGCCTCGGTGAACACGCCGTAGGGGCCCTCGATCGACACCCGGGCGCCGGGGCGCACACGAGAGATCGCCGCACTGCCGGTGCCGAGGTCGCGCACCGTCAGGCGCGCCGACGACGCCGTAGGAACCGCCGAGAAGGAGATCGGATGGGCATGCCACCAGGTGGCGCCGGTCCAGAACCGCCAGATCGCGTACTGCCCGCCCGCGGTCTGCAGGCGGTCGAGGTCCCGCCCGGCGAGGTGGATCGAGACGACCCCGGGGGCGACCTGCTCGACGCCAGCGACCCGGATACCATGTCGGGCGCTGCGCAGCGCGGGCACCGCGAAACGGAACACGGCAATGGCGCCGAAGGCGAGCACGTACAGCGCAATCCAGTAGACCCGCTGCACGGTGCCGTCGGCGAGCACACCGCCTGCGCTCAGCTGATGCGGCAGCGCCACGAGCACGGCCGCGTAGCTCAGCAGGTGGATGAGGTGCCAGGCCTCGTATGCGAAGCGCCGCCGCACCGCGACGACCGAGGTGACCACGACGGCGATGAGCAGGCCCAGCCCGAGGTAGGCGAGCGCCATATCTGGGCCCTGGAACAGGCTGATGGTCTCGGTGACGACGTTCGACCCGTCGGCCATCGCGTAGCCGACGGTGAGCAGCGCACCGTGGGCAAGGATCAGATACAGCGCGGGCTTACCGAGCTGCCGATGGAACGCCATCGCCGTGTCCTGCCCGACCACCCGGTCGACCGCCGGGATGCGAGCGGCGAGCACGAGCATCACCAGGATGAGGTCAGTGCCGACCAGGCCGGTCACGATGCCCGCGGCGGTCAGTGCGGTAGCGAGGCCGCTGACGGTGTTCAGACCGCCGTAGGCGAGCCACAAGGTCATGGCGGCGGCGACCGATGCCCAGACGAGGGCGATCATCGCGTCGGCCGTGCGCCTCCGACGTCGGCCCCGGATGCGCCGGGTACGGTCGACCGGGTCGACCATGCGGCGGGTCCGCACAGGGACGGTGGGTGCCGTTCTGAGAGTCATCGTGTTCTCGATTCGGGTGAGTGTCTTCTACCCTCCCTACAATCGTCCCGAATTCTTCCAGAATTCTTAGCCGAAATTCCCCGGGTCGCTTAGCCTCACCAACGTTGAAGTGCCGGGACATCGGTGCTTGAGTGAGCGCATGTCGACCGATGGATACACCGCACCCGCGCTGCACGCCGACGAACCCCACCGGGGAGGCATCGCGCAGCGCCTCAACTGGCTGCGCGCCGGCGTACTGGGGGCCAACGACGGCATCGTCTCGGTGGCGGCGATCGTCGTGGGCGTCGCCGGAGCCACGAGCTCGACTGGTCCCATCCTCACCGCGGGCGTGGCGGGCCTGGTCGGCGGCGCGATCTCGATGGCGCTCGGGGAGTATGTGTCAGTCAGCAGCCAGAGCGACAGCGAGAAGGCCCTCATCGCGAAGGAGCGCGCCGAACTGCGCGACATGCCCGCCGAGGAGCTCGACGAACTCACCGCCCTGTACCGGGCCAAGGGCCTGAGCGAGAGCACCGCTACCCAGGTGGCCATTGAGCTCACCGAGCACGACGCCCTAGCGGCGCACCTCTCGATCGAACTCAACATCGATCAAGACGATGTCGTGAGCCCCTGGCATGCGGCGGCAGCGTCGGCGGCGGCTTTCACCATCGGGGCAATCCTGCCAATGCTCGCCATCCTGCTTCCCCCAGCGGACTGGCGCATCCCCGTTACCTTCGTCGCCGTTCTCATGGCTCTCGCGGTCACCGGCACGCTGTCGGCAACGATCGGCGGCAGCTCACGGCTGCGGGCCACGCTGCGAGTCGTCATCGGCGGAGCGCTGGCACTCGCGGCGACCTACGGGGTGGGGGTGCTCCTAGGAGCATCCGGCGTCGTCTGACCTTTCGGCCATGTGGTGCGAACGGGGCGTGACAAATAAGCCCCTTCCGCGGCTCATGGCCGCTTCAAAGAATCCTGGAAGAATTCCTGCCCAACCTTGAACCATGTTCGACACATTCTTTGGGCTTCCCCTGCATCCGTTCATCGTGCACGCGACAGAGGTGATCGTTCCGCTGGCGGCACTACTGGTCGTTCTGGCGGCCGTCTGGCCTCGATGCCGTCGTTGGGCGGGGTATCTGCCGCTTGGCGTCTCACTGGTCGCGCTCGTTCTCGTGCCCTTCTCGACACAATCAGGCGAGCGACTCGAGGCGCGGGTCGGTGGGAACGATCTCATCGAAACTCACGCCGCTCTGGCCGACGGACTCCTTCCCTGGGTGATAGGCCTCGTCGTAGTAGCAGGTGCCCTGCTGTGGTGGAACATCCGCGAGAAGCGCGCACGAATCGCAGCGTCCAGAGAGTCGGAATTGCCGGTCGCGGCGCGTCCTGGTTCGCGGTGGGTACCAATCATGCTGATTCTGCTGGCTCTCGTGGTGTCGACAGGAACCACCGTGCAAGCCATCCTCATCGGTCACAGCGGCGCCACGGCAGTATGGACCGAAGACATGGGCGCGCCAGCACTGTCCGGGGACGGAGACACAGACTGATGGGCCGTGCGAACGCCCATACCGCTACAATCTGGCAGGCGCGAGTCTAGATTGCCCGCGCGCAATAAAGATCAGCGATACTCGTCGGTGATGCTGACGTAAGTACCAGCGGTGTCTCCACGCCCAAGGCGTAGCGACTCGAAAAAGCACCCTCCTCCGCGAGGGAAGAGCTCTGTCTAAAGGTGTCTCGAAAACCAAAAGCTTTTCGAGACACCCCAAACGGCCCCCGAGCCGCGAGAAGAAGTCGCGGATTCCCAGCACCCAATCTGTCTCGGAAACATGTCTTACCGCAAAGTGTCTTTGCTCTGCCTCTGCTAGCAGTTATTGAGGCAGAATGGCGGTGTGAGACATCTCGGGTACACACGGGTCAGCACCAGAAGCCAAGACGCGAAGTTGCAGGTTGACGCTCTGGTGAAGTCAGGTGTGCAGGAACGGGACATTTTCACCGACGTCACCTCTGGCAGCCGGACCGCGATCTCACGCCCCGGAATGAAAAAGCTCCTCGAGCACGCCCAGCCCGGTGACACCGTCGTGGTGTGGCGGGTCGATCGACTCGGCCGGTCCCTGATCGATGTGCTGAACACGGTGAAGCTGCTCCGGGAGCGTGACATACAGGTGAAGAGCATCTCGGATGGGATCGACCCGTCGACGACGTCGGGCCGGCTGATGCTGAACATGCTCGCCACCCTGGCCGAATACGAACGCGAACTGATCACCGAGCGGGTGAACGCAGGGATCACAGCTGCCCGAAACGGCGGCACCAAGTTTGGTCGGCCCTTGTCCGATCCCACGGTCGTAGCCGACAAACTCAAGCTCGTAACTGAGGCCCGGGCGAAGGGCCGCACGGCGGAGGATGCGGCGAAACTCGTCGGATGGAGTCGAGCCACTTTGTACCGGCATCAGAAGGCCCTTGCGGCCCGCGAGAGCACCAAGGTGTAGGTGACTTGTGGATGCGGCCGAGCGGTGGCGTGTTCTTCGGCTTCATGTCGAAGACCAGATCCCGCTCGCGGTTCTCGCTCGGGAGACGGGGATTTCCGCTCGGACTCTGCAGCGTTGGAACCAGCTCTACCGGGCGGGCGGCGTCGCATCCCTCGACCCTCATGCGCGTATAGACAAAGGTGTCCGACGAACCTCAGCAGAGACGGTCGCGTTCATCGAACAACTGGCACTCAGTCGGCCGCGCCCTAGTCTCGCCACGCTGCATCGTCTCGCCGTCGCTGATGCGCGGGCGCGTGAGCTGCGGGCTCCGAGCTATGCAACTGTGCGGCAAATCGTCCGGGCACTCGATCCGGCTCTTGTCACTTTGGCGCTGGAGGGGCCGGTCTCGTACCGAGACAAGCACGAGCTCGTCTTTCGGCGCCGCGCGGAACACCCGAACCAGACCTGGCAGTCCGACCACACTGAACTCGACATCCTCGTTCTCGGCGCTGACGGGAAACCTGACCGACCGTGGCTGACGACCGTGATGGACGACTACTCCCGTGCGATCTGCGGATACATGGTCTTCACCGGCGCCCCATCAGCTCTCAACACCGCCCTCGCCCTCCGGCAGGCGATCTGGCGAAAGACCGACCCGGCGTGGGCGATGTGCGGTATTCCCGACATCCTGCACGTCGACCACGGCTCCGACTTCATCAGCCACCACCTTGAGCGAACTTCGATCGCTCTGCACATCAGGATCATCCACTCGACCGTCGGCCGACCACAGGGGCGCGGCAAGATCGAGCGGTTCTTCGGCACCATCAACACCGAACTTCTGGCCACCCTCCCCGGCCACCTCGGACCCGGCAGCCGGACGCCAACTCCGGTCCTCGACCTTGCCGGACTCGACCGTGCGATCGGCGGATTCATCGGTACCTACAACGACCGGTCTCATAGTGAGCTGGGGATCTCGCCGCGTGACGCCTGGGTCGCGGACGGGTGGTTGCCGCGGATGCCGGACAGCCTTCAAGAACTCGACGGTCTGCTCCTTACTGTTCCGAAGAACCGGGTTGTGCAACGCGACGGCATCCACTTCCAAGGCCAGCGCTACCTCGCCCCAACCCTGGCCCCGTTCGTCGGCCACACCATCACGATCCGGTACGACCCCCGCGACCTTTCCGAGATCCGCGTCTATGACCGGGACACGTTCATCTGCACCGCTATCGATGAAGCCCACCCCAACCTGCGCCTCAGCCTTCGCGACATCGAAACGGCCCGCCGCGCCCGCCGCAAGCAGCTGCGGCGAGCCATCAACGACCGCATCCCGACCGTTGCCACTCGCGAGGAACCTCGCATCCCCGAACCGACGAAGCGGCGGCCGAAGCTGCGCACCTACGAAGAGGACGAGCGATGAACCAAGCATTCATCGTGACCAAGGAACACCGGCGATTCACCGAGTTCGCCAACGCTGTCCGCAAGGAGAAGACGATCGGGATTTGCCACGGCGCCGCGGGCGTCGGGAAAACCAACTCCGCTCGCCGCTACGCAAACTGGGACGCCCTCGAGCCCTACATCACCGAATGGGGACCCCGCGGGGACCACGATGCAAAGTTCTACGCCCTCGCGAACCGATCCCGAACCGTCTTTTACACGCCCGAAGTCCTCTGTCGGCCCAAAGACCTCATGCATGACATCGACTACTGGCAGATCAAAGTCGGCATCTGCGCCGACGAGCACATCCACGCCAACGAACCGACCCCACGAAAGATGGGAAATATGACCAGCCACGTTGAGCTGCTCATCATCGACGAAGCCGAACGACTCACCCCGACCGCACTCGAGCTGCTTCGTGACAGGCACGACCGAACCAGCCTCGCGATGATACTGATCGGGATGCCGGGCATCGACGAACGATTCCGCCACTACCCCCAGCTCTACAGTCGGCTCGGGTTCTCACACCAATACCGGGCCCTCGGACGCGAAGAACTCCTCTTCGTCCTCGACCGCCATTGGAAGCGACTCGGCAGGACTCTCGACCCTGACGACTTCACCGACGCGCAAGCCATCGCCGCCATCGAACGCATCACACGGGGCAACTTCCGCCTCCTCGAACGACTCTTCCCTCAGATCAACCGGGTCCTCAAGATCAACCAACTGGACACCATCACGGACGACGTCATCGAGGCCGCCGCCAGCATCCTCGTCATCGGCAACTAGCGACACGAAACGATCACAGAACACCGCCAAAAAGCGCCAAACTCCACATTTCCCGTGGGACGCAAGCCCGGAAATCCGCGCCATCCTCATGCGCTCACAGAGGTGACTATGAGACGTCTTGTAACCCATGGCTTGCAAGACGCTTGACGGCAACGAGTCCATCTCGAATCGTCGGAGCAGTCCTCGGCGCCGGGTGCGTGGAAATGCCGTTGACACGGGATCCTCCTTCTCGAAACTGCCATTTCTGCTTCTCTTCCAGGGTGGCGCTCGTTGCTTCGCCGGCCTGCGCGAGGACCGCGCAAGACTAGAACGCTCTTGAGTACAGTGAAACCTGACCGTAGTGAAACCGTTAGGAGTGCTCGGTGCAGCGGATGGATAGGCAACAGCAGGATGAATTAATCAGCCTGGCGTTTTCCCTGCAGTCGACGCCGGGTTCATATGCCTTTGTCCTCGGGGCGGGAATCTCGGTGCCCAGCGGCGTCCCTTCCGCCTGGGGGGTGCAGGAAAAACTGCTGGGTCGTCTGGCGCGAATCGAGAACAATGAGCCAGGCAATCCGTTCTCCTGGTACGAAGAGCGCTTCGGCGAGGCCCCAACCTACGAGGGTCTGTTGGAGCGATTAGCCCCTACCCAGCATGATCGGCAAAGCATTCTGCGGGAGTTCTTCGAGCCCAATGATGAGGAACGAGAACAGGGCCTAAAAACTCCCACTGTTGCCCACCGGTCCATCGCCCGGCTGATCGCCTCCGGCGCTGCCCGGCTGGTCCTGACTCTTAACTTTGATCGGCTGATGGAGACGGCCTTGCGGGATGAGGGAATCGAGCCGGTGGTCGTCAGCCACCCGTCGGACATCCGGGGCCTGGCACCGCTGCACACGCTGCCCGCCACGGTCATCCACTTGCACGGCGACTACCTGAGCCCCACCTCGATGCTGAACACCAAGAACGAGCTCGAAGCCTATGGCCCGGAAATCGAGGAGCTTCTAGGACGGATCGCCTTCGACCATGGCCTGATCTTCGTGGGCTGGTCGGCCACCTACGATCCGGCCCTTAGGCATGCAGTTTCTTCGAGTGCCCGACGCGTCTACAGGCCGTACTGGATCGAGCCAGGAGCCTTTAGCGCCGTCGCCGAGGACCTGCGCACCCGCATTGGGGCGACGCATATCGCCTCGGACGCCGACACGGCGCTGGGTAGTTTGGCCGATGCCGTCGAGTCCCTCGCCGAAAGGAATGCCCGACATCCGCTGACGTTGGCGGCTGCGGTGGCCACAGCAAAACGTAGCCTTGCCGCACGGACCACGGCGATCGGGCTGCATGATCAAATCAAGCAAGAGGTAGACCTCCTGCACGCCCAGAAGGATCTGGTGTCCAGTCCCACCGGGACGCCATCACCGGACGGTGGATATCCGAGCATGGTTGCCCGCGTCGAAGAAGCCACCACCGTTCTCACCGGCCTCGTCGCCACTGCTGCCTATTGGGGCGATGAGTCCACCGACCCATGGTGGATCGGCGAGATCGCCAGGCTCTCCGTCAGAAGCCGCGGCAACGGTTTAACCCAGGTGCTGGAGTTGCCCAAGGTCAGCGCTACCCACCTATTCTATGCGGGAGGTATCGCCGCTACAGCAGCCGGCAGATACGGCTTGGTCCGAAAGCTGATGGAGACCATGGCGGAAGACTCCGAACGCGGCCCTTCACCGCTGTGCGCGGTGTTGTCTCCTGAACACGCTTACGAGGACTCGAGTGCAGGGAAACGGCTGTTCGAACACCTGAGACCGCTCTTCGTCCAGCACCTCAACATAGGTGCCGGGAAGTACGAAGAGTCTTGGGAAACCTTTGAATTCCTCCGTTTGGTGGAAGCCACCCACACCCGCCAAAGCGCGGCAGGACAGATCGAAGATTTACAACGCATAGGCCAAGAGGTCAGTACCGCTCAGGCAGAGATCGATGCAGCCCGGGGCACCAACGACGTGGACAGGCTCGAAACCGCCGAGTCCACGCTGCGCCGAACCCGTCACAACTTCACAAGCAAGCTGGCCGAATTCGCCTCTCTCGTACCGGCATGGTCACCCTACGTCCATGTCCAGTACGCCCGAAACGGCCATGGACACGTCTCTGTCTATGGACAGCAACTCATCCAGCAACTGGAACAGCAGAGGCAACTACACCCATACACCGAAGCAGGATTCTGCGAAGGAAGCTGGGAGGCAATGCGAGCCACCTGCGAGGCGGTTGATCATGCCATCGGTGACCTGGGCCGTACCGCAGCCTATGCAAGCCTTCCCCAGGGTTCTGGAGTAGTCCCTGGTTACTTTCGCCTCGGCGACCTTGGCTGATCCCACGAACGAAATCAAATGTCGAATCCGTTTAGCCGTAGGTTTCTACCGACAAACCCGTGAAAGAATGTGTTTTTATATCCAGCGCTGCAGTAGATAGTCGCGCGCCCTCACCATAAAGCGCGTGTAGCGAGAGTTGGGCGCTCTGATCTACCGTGTCCGGCCAGTTGCATGGGACAAGGCCAGTTCGGGGTTGTCTCGATAGAGCTCACCAGACAAGGATGCTTCGCACCGCAGCTCAGCGGGTCCTGATGAACTCTCCGAAACCCGACGGCTCATATCGACGGGATCGCGGTTGCACATCAGACGACTCAAGGCGGCTGTTCAACAGGGGGAGAACAGCCGCCCGAAAGAGGTGCCGGGTCCTTCTGCAGCAGGGAGCTTAGGCCCGCTACTTCTTCGCGTTGCGGTACGCCTCCACCACGTCCCGGTGCAGCCGTCCGCGGCGGGAGACCTCATAGCCATTCTCCGCGGCCCATTCGCGGATCCTCGCCGCCTCGTTGGCGGGGGCCGGCGGCGCGACCGCACGGGCCTTGCGGATGTACGTCTTCAGGGAAGAGCGCAGATCCTTCGAGTGCTCGGTCGACAAGTCGATTTCATAATGGCGCCCGTCCAAGGAGAACTGGACAGTTTCATCAGCGGGGCTGCCGTCCAGATCATCCACCAAAACTACTTCCACCTTCTGCGCCAAGGTTCTCCCATCGTTGTTATGTTTCCTCAACCCATGAGAGCCATTTGCCTCAGGGGTGAACGGCGGTGCTCCACTGAGCAATGCGAAACTGTTGCACGCTGCTTCAAGTGCAGAACTTGAGTATTACTGCGGCGCTGGGAGTGTTCAAGTTGGCCAGGCATCGGGGTGGTTATTGGGGGCAAACTCACAGGCAAGCAATGTGGCAACGCATGGCTGAGTATCCCATTTTCGGACTGCTGCCAGAGGCATGTACAGCACACCTGTTCATGAGACGAACTGAACTGCCCCAGTTTTGATGCCGCTGCTGTTTGAGTCCGGAAGGATGGACAGCATGCCGAAGAAGATTGATGCCCAGTTGCGCGCGAGGTGCGTGCGCTTGGTGCGTGAGCACCAGCAGGAATACCCCACCCTCACCGCCGCCGTCACTGCGGTCGCCCGCCAGGAAGGCGTCTCACGGGAGTCCGTAAGGCGCTGGATGGCCCAGGCAGACGTCGACGACGGAACCCGTCCTGGGGTGACCAGCGAGGAGTCCGCCGAGGTCAAACGCTTGAAGACGGAGAACAGGCGGCTGCGGGAGGATAACGAGATCCTCCGAAAGGCCTCGATTTTCTTCGCGGGGGAGCTCGACCCCCGCAACCGCTGATCCTCGCGTTCATCGACGAGATGAGAGCCGAGGGCCATGCAGTCGAGTCGATCCTCCGCGTCCTGCGCCAGCAGGGCCTGAAGATCGCTGCACGAACCTATCGAGCCTGGAAGCGTCCGGCCCGGATCGCGGCCCGTACCGTCACCGATGCCCTGGTCGAGGACAAGATCCGTGCCCTGGCCTGGACGTTCAACGAGGTCACCGGGCTGATCCAGATGACACCCGAGGGTCTGTATGGGCGGCGGAAGTGGGTCGCCCTGCTCCGCCGCCACAACGGCCTCGCCGGCACGTCCCGCGGCGCGGTGGACCGGGCGATGCGTACTCTCGGCCTCGAGGGCGTGCTGCGGGCGAAGAGGTTGCGCACCACCATCCCCGGCGCGGATGGGAAACGGGCTGGTGACCTGTTGAACCGTGACTTCACCGCGGCGGCGCCGAACAGGGTATGGGTCACCGATTTCACCTACGTCCGCACCTGGGCGGGGTTCGTCTACGTCGCGTTCGTGTTGGACGTGTTCGCCCAGCGGATCGTGGGCTGGCACGCCAGCTCCAGCATGAAGGTCGATCTGGTGATGACCCCGCTGCGGATCGCTCTGTGGCAGCGCGAGAGGGATGGAAACCCCGTCTCACGTGGGGATTTGATCCACCATAGCGATGCCGGGTCGCAATACACCGCGATCCGATACACCGAGCATCTCGACCTGGAGGGCATCGCTCCCTCGATCGGGACGGTCGGCGATGCATACGATAACGCGCTCATGGAGTCCGTCAACGGCTTGTTCAAGACCGAGTGCATCCGCACCACGGTCTTCCATTCCGGCCCGTTCAGGACCCTCTCGGACGTCGAGTTTGCAACGGCCGGCTGGGTCGACTGGTACAACAACAGGCGCCTCCACGGCACCCTGGGAATGATCACCCCAGTAGAATTCGAGACGCTCCACTACGAGGCCCTCACCCGAGAGCCCGAACCCGCAAAGTAGCGGCAGAGAACTTGGGCCGGTTCAAACCCATTGGCCAGGGAGTGTTGGGCAGGCCGGGTATTCATTGGCGGCGACCGCCCCGAGGGATCGAATCGCGGCGGTCGCCTCCGGAATGGGTGCAGCAGTCTTGTTAGCGATCCATGTCCATCCACGCGCCAGGGCCTTGCCTGAGCGGGTGGGCGGTCCCGGGCGCTGGTCGGGTGGGCGCTCGAGGGTCGGGGTTGGGCAGCAGCGGGGAGTGGCTTGCGATATGGCTGCGGTAGTGCTGACGGTCTGCCGCGGTGAGGCGCTGGCGTAGTTCGTTGCGGTCGATGGAGTCGACCAATGGTTTGGGGTCGAGGCCGAGTGTGGCGGCGTGGTTGGCCATGCGGCCGAGCTCCCCTGTGGTGTGTCGGGTGATGGCTTCGATGGCGACGGTGCTGCCCTGGCTGATGAACTGGGCGGCGCCGGCGAGGTCGGCCATGTCGGGGCGGCGTGCATCATCGCAGCGACGGAACACGTCGACGAGGCGGTCAGCTTTGACGCCGTTGCCGACGACGTCGGCAAGGAGGTTGTCGCGGATGTGGACGCTGGTGGCCGTAGCGTGGGCGATGATGGAGACCTGTTCGTCGGTCAGCCCGGTCTTGGATTCGGTTCCTTCGGTGAGGGCGCGGGCGGCCCATTCGTATTGGGCGGTGGGGGCCATGGTGGCGAAGCGTTCGGCGGTGTCCGGATTCAGGTGCGCCTGTTGGTCTTCGGAGACCGGTTCGTATTGCTGGACGAGTTCTTCGCGGGTAGCGGCCGGCTGGGCGCCCGTCACCATGGCGAACTCGGTGCCGGCGGTCGTCTCCAGTGGAGCTTCGGGACTCCATCCGCGGCCAGGGGTGAAGATCTGCAGGCGGTCGTTGTCCACGGCCCAAGCTTGAACCTTTGATTCGGTTTGTTGGGTGAAGGCGTCTTGGAAGAGTAGGGCGCGTTCGGGGCCTTCGGGTCCGTAGCCGATGGCCAGGTAGGAGTCGGCGCGGCCGCCGAAGGCGCGGGAGATGTAGTCGGTGACTTCGGCAGCGTGGGCTGGTCCGTCACCGAGTGCGGCTGACCAGGTGTGGACGGCGGCGCCGATGTAGTTGGGTCCGTGGAAGCCGAGGATGGCGATCTGGTTGTTGTCTGGTTGGTAGCCGACCATGTGGGGGACGGCGCCGGCGAGGTCGGTGGGGGTGGTGATGCGCATGGTGGGCTTGTCGTCGGTCATGGTTCAGTCCTGCGGCTCGAAGACGACGGTGACCGGTTCCCGATGTAGATGGACGTCCACGACGACGGCTGTCTCGGGTGCGTGGGTGAGTAGGTTGGTGAGTTTCTCGGTGACGATGGATTCCATGGTGTTCCCCCTGTGGGTGATGGGTCTCAGCCGGTCGGCTGGGAGTGGTCGGTTGAGTCGTTCGTGGTCGTGCTGGCGGTGCTGGAGTCGTCGGTGGTCTTGGTGGTGCGGCGGCGTTTGGCGGGGCGGAGCTTGTCGAGCTCGGCCTTGGTCCACCCCTTACGTTCGGCCTCTTTGAAGGCTTTGCGCTCGGCCGCCTGCGCGTCCTTAAGGGCCTGCTCGGCGTCGACGCGGGCCTGGACGGCGGAGGCGATGTCTTGCACTGCGGTGAGGCGCTGGTCGTTGAGTTTGCGGGCTTGGTCGATGAAGGTCTCGGTGATGTTCTCGCTCATGGTTTTCACCCTAGGACGGGTGTGGGTTTCTCGCTGAGGTAGCGCAGATAGTTGTGGACATCCTCGCGTCGGTAGCGGCGGATCGAGGTGCCGATCTCAATGGCCGGCAGCTCATCGTCACCGGTGACCTGGAGGACTTCGTGGGGGTCGGCGTTGAGGAGGTGGGCGACTTCCTCGAGGGTGAGCAGGTCGGGGTATCCCTCGAGGTGTTCGGCGGCTCGATGGGTCAGCGCGTAGGTCAGGACCTGGTCGCCGACGTCGTCGCCGAGGAAGTCTTCGAGGGCGGTCTGGAAACCACGGGTGGTGGGGTCCATGGGGAAGTCTCCTGTCGCTTTGCTCTGGCTGCCGTTCCTTTCGGCGAAGACCGAAATACTCGGGCCGGCAGGTTCGGTCAAGCACGGGAGGGTCGGTCGTGGAATACCGGAGGGAGCGAGGTACGAGCGAGTGAGGATATGCCGCGAAAGCCGGCCCGGATGCTTGACCGGTTCTGGCGGACCAGTACCCTCCACGGCCGAATGGAACGCTCCGTTCCCGTCCAAAGACGGCGGGCGGCAGCCCGCATCAACGCCCGCGCCAGCGGGACCGGCGGAGCCGGAGCAAGCTATAGGGTTAGGTACCCTAACCAGCATGCGCCCTTGCGCTGACGCGCCGGTCGGTGGGACACTCACGAGTGAGCGACGTTGCACTGAGCGGACGTCAGAAGCAGTCAGAGTCAGCGGTAGGCAGTCAGGGACGGGGTGGTCACGGTGGCGGAGCGTAAGCGTCAGGCCAACGTGGTCGGCGGCCGTCCGGCGCGGCGGGTCGTCAAACTCTCGGCCTCCGAGGACGCGGCCCTGTCGTTGGCCGCGGTGGAGCAGGGGGTGTCCGTGCCGCGGTTGCTGAAGGAGTCCGCGCTGGCGGTTTCGGCCGGGGAGTCGGTGACTGATCGTCGCCGGGTGCTGACCGCGTTGAACGTGATGACCGGTCAGCTGGCGCGGGTGGGGAACAACCTGAACCAGATCGCCCGCGGGCTGAACACCGACGGGGAGCTGCATGGTGACGTGCGCGGGTCATTGGAGGAGTTGCGCGGGGTGTTGCGCGACGTCGATGCCACCATCGAGTCCCTGGCGTTGGATGGGGGCACGCCATGATGCCGAACGTGGTCCGCGGTGGACGCATGGTCGGGCTGATGAGCTACCTCGTCGGCCCGGGTCGGTCGAACGAGCACACCGCCCCGATGATCGTCGGCGGGGATGACCGGGTGCTGATCGAGTTCGAGCCCGGACAGGAGCTCTCCGTGGCGGATGGGCAGCGGATCGGGGCGATCCTGGACGCGCCCCGGCACGCCCACGGTACCGAGGTCAAGGCCCCCGTCTACGCCTGGGACGAGAACACTCAGCGGAAGGTCAAGGTCGGGGAGAAAGACGGGCACGTCTGGCACTGCTCGCTGTCCCTGGCCAAGGGCGACCGCGAGGTGTCGAAAGACGAGTGGGGCGCCATCGCCAGCGAGTTCGTGGAGCGGATGGGGTTCATCGACCCGGACGGGGCGAAGTCCTCCCGCTGGGTGGCCATCCACCACGGCACCTCCAAGGCCGGTAACGATCACATCCACCTGGCGGTGCAGCTGGTCCGCGAGGACGGCACGAAGGCCAACATCCACCACGACTACCACCGCGCCCAGACGGTGTGCGGGGAGCTGGAAAAGGAACACGGGCTGGCGGTGCTGGAGTCCCGTCAGGTGGCCCGCGGCCTGTCCGGGGACAAGCCCGCCGAAGTCACCCGCGCGGCCGCCGAGGGTTACCCCCAGGCCCCGCGTCCGGAGCTGCGCCGCCGGTTGCGCACCGCCCTGGCCACCGCTGCGACACCGTCCCAGTACATCGAGCGGTTGGGTGAGCTCAACGTGCGGGTCGCTCCCTCGTTCGCTGCCGGATCGACCACGCAGATCCGGGGCTACAAGGTCGCCCTCGGGGAGGCGCAGGAAGCGGTCTGGTACTCCCCGTCCAAGCTGGACGCGACCCTGGGCTGGCCGAACGTGCTGCGCCGCTTCGACGGCGCCGGGCGGGAGCCGGCCGAGGCGTTGCTGGCGTCCCTGCACAACAGCGTGAAGCGGGACTGGTCCTCGGTACAGGTCGGAGCCTTCGACCCGGGGCAGGTCGAGAAGTTGCTCAGCGGCAAGACCGGCACCGGGCCCGATGACCTGGCTACGATCTACGCCCGGCTGTCCATGCACATCGAGCGGGGCAAACCCGGGGCGTTCTCCCAGCTGTCGGAGCAGTACGCCCGGGCGGCCCAAGGCAAGGGCAACGTGGCGCACGCGGTGCGCCTGGGCGCGCGGTTCGCGGCCAAGGATCCCACCCGCGGCTGGCTGGCCGTACTCGCCCAGGCCAACCGGCTCTCGAGGGCGATGACCGCCCAATCCCTGGCCGCCCACCGGCCCCAGCTGGCGGTGCGGACTGCGGCGCTGATGCGCACCGTGGACGCAATCTCGGCCCAGCACACTGCGACCGCCGGTCAGGCCACTGGCCGGGCCCGCCCCCGGATGGGCGGCCAGCAATTCACCCGGCCCCGACCGGAGACCGGAATGGATCGATAGGAGAGGGACATGGCAGAGAACGAGGAAGAATCCGAGATCACCGCCCAGTTCGGCAACCTGCTGCGCGTGGCCCTGGGATCGGGGATGCAAATCCGCGAAGCCCAGGCCCGCCGCGCACAGATGCAGGCCGCCGAACGCACCGCCGAAGCCGACCGGGCCACCCGCGCCGAGGCCACCGTCGCGGCGATGGTGAACCGAGAGGTCTACAACCCGGAGTTCTGGCGCACCGCCGGCTCCGAGTCCATCGCCGACCGGGTCACCGTGGCCGCCCACCTGGCCGGCGCCCACGCCGAGGCCCGCGGGGCGTGGATGCAAGCCGCCGACGTGCTGCGCAACGACTACCGCATCAACCTCGAAGCCATGAACAAGGACCACCCGAGCTCCCTGGTGGACCGGCACGCCGCCCTGCGCGATGCGTTGGATGATTACTTCGCCCGGCAGCGCCTGGACGCCGAGGCCGACCAGGCCCTGGCCCCGACGACCGGACAGGACCAGGACATCGCCGCCGACGCCGACCGGGAGAACACATCCCTCCCGGACGCCACCGCACAGACCAGCGAGGCGGACCGGGCGGCCAGCCAGAAAGCAGAGCGGGAAGCGGACGCCACGGCCGTGGACGAGGACGCCCACCTGGCCCTGGCGGGCCGGTACGGTGCCGAGACGCAGCAGGACCAGAAGAACGCCGAGGCCGAGCAGGCCACCGGCGGCCGGTCGCCGTACCGCTACGAGCGGGTCACCGAGGCCCAACTGGCCCAGATCGAGCGGCACGCCAACACCCCCGAGCTGGCCGATGTGCGGGCCCAGCAGGCCGACTTCTTCCCCCGCTCGACCACTGAGCGCATCGCCACCACACCGTCCAAGGCCGCCAAGAAGCCGGCGTCCGCCGCGCCCGCTGCTGGTCGTGGCCAGGAGACAGGAGTGAGCCGATGACCGTGGACTTCGGCAGCGCCGACGACCAGGCCACCGAGACGACCGTGCAGGTCGAGCCGGAGCGGCCCCTGCGCTTCCCCAACGCCGGGGCCTGGGTCGAAGGCTGGCTCCTTCCGCACTACCGGCGCAACCCCGCCACCCGCCGCTGGGACCCCCAATGGTGGCGTTACGAAGAAGTCGGCACCGTCCTGGAAGCCCTCTGGGAATCCTGGGAACAGGTCCGATGGGCCGACGCCATGACCGCCACAGCCTGGTTCCGGGACTACCTCTGGCCCATCATGGACCGGATCACCGACCCCGACGGCCCCTTTTGGGACTACGACCCACCCCGGAACACCGACGTCCCCTCACAGTGGGAGGCCACCCCCGCGCCCCCAGGGTGGTTCTGAGAGCACTCAGCCCCTATCCCAAGACGACTACACCGTCCGTCTTGACCCACACACTCTGAAGCGCACCGAGAGCTGCTCGACACACTCGATGGCACAGGCTCACCGTGCAGTTGTAACCTCGTCTGCGGCGGCCGCGCTACCTGCCGACGTCGGCCATGACTTCGGCCTGGTGGATGATCAGGTCGGTGGCATTCGGTTCATGGTCCGGCGGATATCCGTGTCTGAGCAGCAATCGCTTGATCCTGGTCCTCAGCTTGGCCCGGACGGACTCCTTCACATTCCAATCAGTCTTGGCGTCGTTGCGGACGATCTCGGTCAGTTCGTGGGCGATTTTCTGCATGACGTCCTCGGCCATGACCGCCTGCGCTGAGTCGTTGTCCGCCAGGGCGTCGTAGAACGCGAGCTCGTTCTCAGTGAGCCCGGTCCGCTGCCCTCGCTCGCGCTGCTGCTTGATCTGCTGGGCAATCACCACGATCTCGGCCATCACCTGGGCAGCCGTGATCGAACGGTTCTGGTATCGGTTGAGCGCGGTCGCCAGCATCTCCGAAAACCTCCTGCCGGCGACAACGTTGCGCTTGCCGATAATCCGGACCTCGCTCTGGATGAGGCGTTTAACGGCCTCCAGCTGAAGGTTCTTCTGGTCGGACGCCTCGAACTTCTTCCGGAACTCGTCGTCGATGACGGAAATATCCGGCCTCTCGAGGCCGGCCTCGGCGAAGATGTCGATGACGCCGCCCCCGGAGACGTGCTGGCTGACGATCTGCCGCACAGCGGAATCCAGCTCGGCATCCTCTCCCGGCCTCTTGTCAGCCGCTTCGATCTTGGCGACGGACTGGCGGACAGCATCGAAGAACTCCACGTCGTCGCGTATCGCGGTGGCTTCCTCCGAGGTCGGCACAAGCGCGAAGAGGCGCTTCAACCGGCTCGCGTGGGCCATAAACCGCTTCTTCAGACTCGGCGTGCGCTCCCCCTCGTTCTCGAACTCACCGTCGCTTCCCTCGGAAGTGTCCTCGTGGTCCCGGTGGGCTTCGAGCAGGTGGTCCACTGTCGCAGTGACCGCGTACACGAACGCCTTGGCGTCACCGCTGGCCAGGATGGTGACCCAGTCGACCTCGTGCAAGAGATCGGAGACGACGCTGTGCTCGGCGAGCATCTCGGGGATCGCCGACTTCCGGACGTCCTCACCGATCGCGCGGCCCTTCTTGTCCCGGTCGGTGTACGTTGCTAGCGCGTCCCTCAGGTTCTCTGCGATGCCGATGTAGTCCACCACCAGCCCGGAGGGTTTGTCCTTGAAGGTCCGGTTCACCCGGGTGATGGCCTGCATGAGGCCGGCCGAACGCATGGGCTTGTCCACGTACATGGTGTGCATCGGCGGGGAGTCGAAGCCGGTGAGCCACATGTCTCGCACGATCACCAGCTCCAACGGATCGTTCGAGTCGGAGGCTCGGGCCTTCAGCGCGCGGCGTTGCTGGTTGTTCCGAATGTGTGGCTGGAAACGTTGCGGGTCGGTGGCGTCGCCGGTGATGACGACCTTGATGACGCCCTCGGAGTCTTCGTCACTGTGCCAGGCCGGCCGTAGTGCGACGATCTCGTTGTAGAGGTCGACCGCGATGCGTCGGGACATGGTCACGATCATGCCCTTGCCAGCGAGTACCTCTCGGCGGCCCTCCCAGTGCTCCACAATGTCGGCCGCCAACTCCTTGAGTCGCTTCTCCGACCCCACGATGGCCTCGATGCGCGAGAACTTCGTTTTCAATGTCTCGGCGATCTCCTCCTCGGACCCGACGGTGGCGTCGTCGAACTTGTCGTCGATCTCCTCGCGCGCCTCGGAGGGAAGCTCGACCCTGGCCAGACGGGCCTCGTAGTAGACCTTCACGGTGACCCCGTCCTCGATGGCCTGGGTCATGTCGTAGACGTCGACGTACTCCCCGAAGATCTCGGCCGTCGAGCGATCCTTCTCGTCGATCGGGGTGCCGGTGAATCCGATGAACGAGGCATTCGGGAGTGCGTCGCGGACGTTGCGGGCGAATCCGTCGATCACGTCGTAATTCGAGCGGTGGGCCTCGTCGACCATGACTACGATGTTGGGACGCTCGGACAGAGTGGGATACTTCCTCCCCGCCTCCCGATCCTGCTTAGTCAGGCCGAACTTCTGAATCGTCGTGAAGATGATTCCGCCCGACTCCCGCCCGGTCAGCAGAGCCTTCAGGTGGGCCCGTGACTCGGCCTGCACCGGCTTCTCGGGCAGGGGTGACCCTGGCTTTGAGGATGCGAACGTGTCATCCAGCAACTGATCATCCAGGTCGTTCCGGTCCGTCAACACCACGACCGTCGGGTTCTCCATGCAGGGGTGGCGCATCACCTTTCCGGTGTAGTACGCCATCTCCAACGACTTCCCCGACCCCTGGGTATGCCAGACGACGCCGATCTTCCCGTCGGTCTCCACAGCCTCCAGCGTCGAGTCGACCGCCTTATTCACGGCCCAATACTGGTGATACTTCGCAACCGCCTTGCGAGTGTCGACCCCCTCGCCGAAGGTCGCGACGAAACTGCGGCACAGGTCGAAGAAAATCTCCGGCTCGAACATGCCACGGGTAAGCACCTCGATCGGCGGGACGCGATAGCCATCGGCGTTCCTGGGCTCACGCACGACCCCGTCGATCGTCTTCCAATCCGCCCAGTGATTCCACGGAGCGGAGAACGACCCGGCCTTCGCCTCGACCCCATCGGAGACCACCGCCACCTGGTTCCACTTGAAGGCCTCGGGGATCTGATCCCGGTACGTCTGCACCTGGTTGAAGGCACCGCCGATCTTCGCGTACGCCTTGCCCGGCCGCTTCAGCTCAAACAAAGCCAGCGGCAGACCGTTCACGAACAGCAGCACATCGGGCCGGCGTGTCTTCTTCGGGCCCTCGATGCTGAACTGGTTCACTGCTGCCAGGTCGTTGTTCGCAGGTTGTTGCCAGTTGATCAGCCGGGCCCTGGCGGTACGCGCCATGCCTGCAGTGTCGTGGTACTCCACCGGCACGCCCTCGAGCAGGAACCGATACGCCCGCCAGTTCTCCGACTCAACCGCCGGAGACTCCGCCCGCCGCACCGTCGCCACGACGTCCGCGACAGCAGTGGCGGGCAGGTCAGGGTTCAGATCAGCGATAGCAGCCAGAAGCCTCCTTTCCAGGATGACCTCCCTATAATCCGGCCGTTCCGCCGCCAGTTCTCCTGGGGCGATGTCGGGCCCGTGGACCGTCGACCAGCCGAGCTCGGCCAGGATCTCCAACACCCACCGTTCCAACGCGTCCTCGGTCACGATCGCCATCAGGCCGCCACCTCCACATCGTCAACACGGACTTTGCCCGACATAAGCAGAGGCAGTAGCTCGTCGCGGGCGCGTGTGAGATCGGCGATCTCGTCGTGTAGTCCGCGGATAGCCAAGTTGGCTGCGGTCAAGCGAGTCTCCAAGTCATCATCTTGTACCCATGGGATGCGGAGGTCGTTCATTCCTCTCTTGTTGATGGAGGCGAAGACGGTTCCCGTCCCCTGGTGCACGTCCCATATTGAAGAGTCAGCCGTGAGCGCCTGGAGCAACGTTCCCTGTCGCCCAGTTGCTCGGACTGCGGCGACGCCCCGGCCCAAAGCCACCGTTTCAGTCGCGACGTTAGCTTCACCTACCGGGGCGCGCACCGCGATCAAGACGTCACCCTCTTGGGCAAGCCGAGTTGGGGCGGTCGTCCAAACCCGTTGCGCCGGAAAGCGCCAGCCAAAGTCTCTGACACCCTGGTAGAAGGGGGTGCCGTCACCTCTGTCGTTGTACGTCGATCCAGGGGGTGACTGGCCCATGATTACATCGGCGATCGAGCCAAGAGTGGCTGTCGTGCCATTCGATCGATTCAGGAAGTCCGCTCGTTGCAACTCCGCTAGGCGAAGGGACAGTGCCCGGTTTGTTTCGATCAGGTCGTCGAACGCGCCGAGGATCGCGGCGATGCGGCGCTGCTCGTTGAGGGGAGGTATGGAGAGCGTGACCTTGCGGAGGCTCGCCAAGGGCTGGCCGATGCCCGGTGTGCCGACTGTGCTCGCAAACTGCAAAATCTCACGCTCGCCCTCGGGTGAGGATAGGAACGCGGCGACGAATCGAGGTTCTGCTCGGTCTGGGTCCAACCGAAGACGCATGAGGGACGTCGACATCACTAGATCGTCTGCCTGCACGAGAGCGGCTCTTCCAATGGCCCCTCGATGGGGAAGAGCTATGTCTCCCCGGCGGAGTCGGGCGGAACCGAGGGCATCAGCGAACTCTTCACTCACGTAGACGAACTCACCTCCGATTCGACCATCAGGTGCAATATTCATCCCGCGCAGTACTCGCGCTCCGCTGGTCGTGTAGTTGTCCGTCTTCATTCGCGACCCAAAGGGACCAATCGCGAAGCCGTCGTCACTAGCGATGTCAGCAAGCCGCACTCTGGGCCACTTACTCATTAGCAACCACCAGCGAGTCCAGTGCCGCCAGCACGGTCGCCTGCAATTCGTCGCGCTTTTTGAAGCCGTCTCTGATGTCCGTGTTTAGCCGCGCGATTTTCTCCTCCAGGGGCTCACCGTCGTCCTCGACGGCTTCGGACCCGACGTAGCGTCCGGGGGTCAGCACGTAGTCGTGTTCGGCGATGTCGGCGGTCTTGACGGCCTTGCAAAATCCGGGGATGTCCTCGTAGTCCTGTCCAGCGCTAGTCTCTGAGCCGCGCCAGGCGTGATATGTGTCGGCGATCCGCAGGACGTCCTCGTTGCTGAACGCCCGGAGGGTGCGGGACTCCATGTACCCGATCTGGCGGGCGTTGATGAAGAGGGTCTCGCCCTCCCGGTTCCGCGTCTTGGTGCCGTTGGGGATGCCTGCTTTGTTCTTGGTGAGGAACCACAGACAGACCGGGATCTGAGTGCCGAAGAACAGCTGTGGTGGCAGCGCCACGATGCACTCGACGAGGCCGGCTTTCACGAGCGATTTCCGGATCTCGCCTTCGCCGGACTGCTGGCTCGACAACGAGCCGTTGGCCAGGACCGTGGCCATCGTCCCGGTTGGTGCGAGGTGGTGCAGCATGTGCTGTATCCAGGCGTAGTTCGCGTTACCGACCGGGGGTGTCCCGTACTTCCACCGTTGGTCGGTTCGGAGTCGTTCGCCACCCCAGTCATCCTGGTTGAAGGGCGGGTTGGCGATAACGTAGTCGGCGCGCAGGTCGGGATGCTTGTCAGCATGGAAGCTGTCACCCCACTCCGGGCCGAGGTTCGCCTCGATCCCGCGCAGCGCCAGGTTCATCTTTGCCAGGCGCCAGGTGGTCGGGACGCTCTCTTGGCCGAACACCGAGATGTCGTCGTGGACCCCACCGTGGGCGCGCACGAACTTGTCCGCCTGGACGAACATTCCGCCCGACCCGCAGGCCGGGTCGTAGACGCGACCGTGGTAGGGCTGAAGCATCTCCACGAGCAGCGAGACCACGGACCGAGGCGTATAGAACTGCCCGCCGCGCTTGCCCTCACCGCCAGCGAACTTCCCGAGGAAGTACTCGTAGACGCGGCCCAAGACGTCGAGGTCCTTGTGTTCTTCGGCGGCGAGGTCCTGTCGGGAGAACACGTCGATGAGTCCGCCAAGCATTTCGGGGCTCAGTTCTTGCCGGGTGTAGTTTTTCGGCAGCACACCCTTCAACGTCGGGTTCTCCCGCTCGATGGCCTCCATTGCCTTGTCGATGCGCGTGCCGATGTCGGCTTGCTTGCCCGCCTTGCGCAGGTCCCCCCAACGGTGACCCTCCGGAACCCAGAAGACACCCTCCGCGGTGTACTCGTCGCGGTCCTCTAGGATCGAGCGCTTGGCCTCCGGGGTGGGCATGAAGTAGTCGGAGTGCGGGTCGTCGACCAGGCGCATCAGCTCTTCCTGCCGGACCACGAACGTGTCCGAGACGTACTTCAGGAAGATCAGGCCGAGGACAACATGCTTGTATTCAGCCGCGTCCATAGACGAACGCAGCGCCGTCGCCGCGTCCCAAAGCGTCTGTTCCAGGCTCTTCGCGGGGGCCGTCTTCTTCGGGGGCACTACTTCTCCTATTACTCTCACGCTTCGGGGCACCAAACCATCGCCAGCCCCTGCGCCACGTCGGCCCACGGGTCCATCTCGTTCAAGACTTCATCCAACTTACCGGCCCCCCATGCTCTACCCGAGCCGCTTTGCCCACTTCAGACGTCACATAGGCTCACGTGGACTGTGAAATCACACGGCCCGGATAAATCGTCATCCAGGCCGCGTGATCTTCTGCATCGCTGTCGTCCCGCGACACGAACGCCCGGAGCCCTCCGGGCAGGAACACACACTCCGGCCTCCAGCGACCGCTCTGGCGGCGGCCGAAGAAAAGCGTCGCCTGTTCTTCCCGAACGTCCAGGAATGGTTGGCGGAATAGCTGCCGCCCCTCTGCCGGCGCAATCCGGCCGACCGCCGCTGGGACCCGCAGTGGCGACGGCACGAGGAAGCCGGGTCCGTCCTGGAGGCCCTGTGGGAGTCCTGGGAACAGAGGCGCTGGGCCGACGCCAAGTCGGCAGTGGCCCGGCACCGCGATTGCTTCTGGCCGGTCATGGAGCAGGTCACCTCGTGGGACGCCCCGTTCTGGGACTACGACCCACCCCGGTCCTCCGACGTTCCGGCACGATAGAAGGCCTCACCCGCCACCGGCGGGTGGTTCTAGCGGGCCGGCGCTGGCGTAGAGTCCCGCAATGGATTCGCGTCGGTTGCCCACAGGCGCGCTAGGTCTCCTACGAACTTATTCTTGTCGTCGAGTTCAATAACCGCACTGGAACCGTAAGAATCACCTGCAAAGAAGGGCCGAGATTCAAAGGTGCAGCCCTCGAAGCTAAACCTGTAGTTCGAGCCCTCCTGAGGGATCCGGATTCGACTTCCCTGGAATGCGCAACCGTCAAACACAAAGTGGCGGGAAAGTCCGGGAGTGTTCGGCTCGTCGAAGCAGATAGTGGAGTCCTGGAATGAAGAGTTTCTGAACACTACCTTCGAGGGCCGGGTCTCTGGTGGTGAAAATGGGAACTCGACCAGCAAGTGGGCATTAATCAGGTCGAGCATTTCGAAGCGTAGGTCGACAAGGGGGTCGAAGTTCCGGTCGAAGTCCTCCGCGGCTCCGTCGAATCTGTCCACTGCGACCTCGAGGACTCCTGATGCAACGCGTGTTGACTGAATCACGGACGACTCGCTTCCAAGGGCCAGCTGCTTCGAGCCGATCTTCGTTGTCCCCAGAATGTTCCAGCCGACAATCTTCCCAAAGGTTGCTGGACTAGTGCCGAAATCCAAGCGGGCGTCGGACCAGTTCGCGCGCTCTGCGGTGGACCCGGACATTCGTTCCTGGAAAATTGCCTGGATCGTTGTCCGCTTGAGCTGGACATCCTTGTCCGCCCAGCTTCCTTCAGGAAGGGCCGCGATGAGCATTCGTATGCAGTCATTCCGATCTGCGGGACGTTCTAGTCGATGCCATTCGTCTGCGACGGTTGCCATCGAGATGCATCCGGCGATGACCAAGCTGGTGTTGTCCTCACCAATTTGCTGTGCAGCCGTGGAATACCGGTTTCTCAATTGGTTCTGGTACTCGGCCGCGTGTTGTTTTTGCGTCAGGTCGTAGGTCTTGGCCGACAGGTTCAACGTATCCGCTGCTTGCCGTTGGGCTTGAGCAGACAGCTGGAGTGTCCTCTCGGCCACGTGTTGGCGGCGATATGACAGAAAGAGAGTGACACCCACTCCAAGTGCGGCTACGGCAGTAACGGCGTTGCGGATTACCGCGAACATCTCGTCTTGCGACAGCGCCGGGAACCACCACCATTCGGGTGCCTTGCCAAGAGTCGCCTGGTAGGCGAAGTACCAAATGGCCAAACCCAATGCGAGGCAAGAGGCCAGAAACCCGAACGCGACCACTACCCACAGTGGCCATTGGCGCTCACTCGGCTGCTGCTCTGACGATGATGAAGACGAAGGTGGTTCAGCGGGCATGCTTTGATCGTATGTTCGGGTGCGGTAGTGGGCTGTCTAGACGTAGCTCTACACCTTGGTGTCGTCCTGAGCGGCCAGTTGTTCGTAGTAGTCCTTGGAGGCGGTGACGTCGGGCCCGTAGGGCTGGGTGGTGTAGTGCTGGAGCTTGATCAGGGCCGGGGGCAGCCCGGAGGTGGAGAGCACGGCGCGGCCGCGGGGCAGGGCGGCCAGGTCGTTGACGTCCAGGAGGCGTTCGCGCTGGACCGAGGTGGAGACGGACCGGCCGCCCTTCTGGGTGGACGAAGTACGCCGGGTGACGTCGTGGTCCCCGATGAGCTGGGACAAAAACGGCAGGAACGCCGAGTCCGATAAGCCACTGCCGGCGACGCGGATGTTGGCGGCGGACCAGAGTTTCTTCATGCCCTTCTCGCCGAAGGCTTCCAGGCCCTGGTCCCAGCCCTGGAAGAAGGAGGACAGCACGATCCCGCGGGAGCCGTAGTGGGAGTACACGTCGGGCAGCTGGCGCCAGCGCACGACGTTGGCGACCTCGTCCAGGACCCCGGTCATGGGTGGGGAGAGCCGGCCGCCGGGCTGGCGGGCGGCGATTTCCTCGGCCTCGGTCAGCACGGCGACGGCCAGGGCACCGGCGATGGCTCGGGTGGAGCCGGCCCCTTCCTTGGAGATCAGGTACAGGGTGTCGGTGGAGGTGGCGAAGCGCTTGGGGTCGAACTCGGCCCGGCCGAGCACCCCGGTGTCCCGCACCCAGGGCACGACCCGGTCATAGGAGAGCACGTTGACCCAGGGGCGCATGGTCCCGTACACGCCGTCGCGCTGTTTCGGGGTTAGCTGCTGGATCTTGGCCAGCGAGGCGGCCACCGCCGTCTGGCCGCGCTCGAGCAGCAGGTCCCGGGGGGTCTTGTCCTCCGGGGACTGGGCCCAGGTGAACACGTCCGTGATGGGCCGGGACCCGACCGAGGCGGCGTAGAACATCATCGACAGCAGCCGGCGGCCGTCGGACTCGAAGTAGGCGTCCTGGGTGGCTCCGGCGCTGGTGGCCGAGGACACGAAGATATCCGCCAGCATCTCGGCGCGCTCCATCGAGGTGACGAAGGACAGCGGGTTCCACCACCAGGTCGGTTCCTCCCCGATGATGCCCTGCACGTCGTGGACCCAGACCACCCCGGCCCTCGCCCGGGGCCCGCGGGTCATATCCACCAGGTCGCGTTTGTTCGAGGTCGCCACCACGGGGCCCTTGGTTTCCAGGATCTGCGGGACGCACACGGACGTGGTCTTGCCGGCCCGGGGTCCCATGAGCCAGATCTGTACCCATTCCCAGGAGGCGAACAGCCGTTTGCCGTTGTTGACTAGCTTGGCCAGCGGCACCCCCGGACCGGCTGCGGTGGCCCGGAGCCGTTCGGCATCGTGGGCCATCGCGGGCTCGGTGAGGGCGTCGAACTCGCAGGCCTTGGCCATCTTGCCGGCCAGGTGGTCCACACGGCTGCGCCGCTTCGAGGTGCGCAGGGCGACCACCACGAACGCGGCCCCCAGCCCGAGCAACAGCAACAGGCCGAGGCCGAACACGGCCAGCTGCACACCACCCATGGGAACCTCGCCGGTGGCCTGTCCGGCGAGCAGGTCCACCGGCCCAGTGTCGGTGTCGGTGGTGGGGTCCAGCCAGGCCCCGAGCACCCAGAGCACGACGGCACCGATCAGGGCGGTCAGGGCACCGGCGGCCAACACCCAGCCGGTCTCGGCGGAGGCCGGCTGAGTGCGCCGTCCGGGGCGGGGATCGGAGAGCATCAGGCCACCTGCTCCTCATCGCCGCGGGCGAGTCCGTGACGGTCGGCGGCGACCGGTTTCGGGGCACGGTCGATCAGGTCCCAGACCGTCCACCCGAACACATACGCGATCATCAGGGCCACGTGGGTCAGGACGATCGCCACGCACCCCCAGAGGACAACCCACAGCACCAGTGAGTCCTCGACGCCGAAGACGAATGTGGCGATCAGGAGTGCGATGGTTGCGAGAAAGACCCACGGCATCAGCCAGTTGGTCGGCACCACGCCGACGCCTCGTGGATGGTTACAGCGGGAGGCCATCACTGCACCATGTCCCATTCGCGGTTGGTGTTGGTGTTGTCGATCTCCAGGTCGGTCAGCTGCACATGCAGCGGGACCCCGGCATCCTTGCCGGTCTTGAGCAGGAAGTTCCCGGCCCCCGGGCGCCGCCCGGCCTTGCCGGTCCAGGCATCGACCGGGGCTTCGGCGATCCAGTCCGAGAGTTGGGCGACCTCGGCGCGGGAGAGGTTGAAGACCTCCCGCAGGTTGCCCATCTCGCCCTGGGCCAGTCCGCCGAGGAAGACCATCGCGGAGCGCTCCACGAATCCCCAGGCGGTGGCGGTCAGGTGGGGTTCGGCGAGTTTGAGGTCGTTCATGGTGTGGGTGACCATCACCTGGGCCATCATCCGGCCCCGGTTCAGCCGGGTGATCGCGTCGATGAAGTGCACCATGTCGGCCGAGGCCCGCAGGATCCGCCACAGCTCGTCCATGACCAGCAGGTAGGTCTTGCGCTTCCGGCCCTCGTCGGCAGCGAGGTAGGCCTCCGCGGAGACGGTGGCGGAGCCGAGGTTCCAGCACAGGGACTGCACGGCGGCCATGAGGACGTGGTCGTTCTCGTTGACCCCGGAGATGTCGAACACGGCCGGACGGCCGACCTCGATGTGCTCCGAGGTGGGTTCGGAGAACATCGTCCCGTACATCCCCGACGGGCCCAGCGAGATCAATGCGTCGAGGACTTCCCGGACGCGGGTGTCGTACTCGGCGTCGTTGTCATAGGTCAGGGTGACCGCGCGCAGGGTCTGCGGGCGGGCACTGATGTGCGCGATGACGTCTCCCAGTAGCGGTGGGGAGTTCAGCTCGGGGTCCAGGTCGGACAAGCTGGTGGCGATCAGGGAGCGTTCGTGTGGGGCCAGCTCGCGGCCGAGCATCATGCCCACGACGCCGGCGATCAGGGACCGGCGGCGGGAGGCCATCTCCTCCAGGGCCTTGGCCCGCTCCTTGACCTCCCGGATGCCGGCCAACCGGGCCACGATCGGGCCTAAGTCCATGGGGTTGATGTGCCCCTGGCCGGGGGAGAACTTGATGACCTGGCCGCCGAGGTCGGCGATGGTGTGCACGTAGTCCGGTCGAGTGTCGGCCAGCACCAGTGGGATGACGCCCCAGTCGGCCAGCACGGTGATCATCCGGTGCACCAGGGAGGTCTTGCCCAGTCCGGGCTGGCCGAGGATGAACGCCGAGGGGTTGGAGATGATCCCGGCCCGGAACCACGAGACAGGGTCGGCGCAGACCAGGGAGCGGCGGCGCAGGTGGTAGCCCAGCGGGGTGCCGATCACCGGCAGCCCGGCCCCGGCGGAGAACGGGTAGAACCCGCAGACCTGCACCGTGGTGCCTTGGAGCTCGAACGGGGCCTCGACGACATCCACCGGGCCGCCGGCGGCCCGGTTCCAACCACGCGGGCCGGGCCGGTGCCGGGAAGCCTCCCGGGCCTCGCGCCAGCGCTGACTGGCCTTGGGGCGGGACTGACGTCCGGCACGCTGGCGCTTGGCGTCCTCGCGCTTGAGCCGGACCAGGTCCTTCTTCGACAAGGTGAGAGACTGCCCTGAGACGGTGCCAGTGGCGGTGGGTGGCGTGAAGAGGTCGGTCATCAGAAGAACTCCCTCAGCGTGTCGGGGATGAGCATGTGATCGGGCAGCACCAGCCCCAGGGGCAGGCCGGCCTGGAAGGTCACGGCCTGGTTGGCCAGGGCGGGACGGACCCGCAACCGGGCCGGGCCGAGCAGACCGGGGATGCGCTTGTCCCAGACCTTGAGGTCCTCCTCCGAGGTGCCGGTGATGGTGATGACCAGGCCGAACCGGGTCAGCCCGGCGCCCTGGGCCTCCTCGGCGGCGGCCTTGGCCGCGGCGGCCTGCCGCAGCGAGGCCCTGGCGTTGCGCCGGGTCTGGGACCCGGCGAAGGCGGCGTCGTTCTGTTCCTGCTGGACCAGGGCGGTGGTCCGCTCGGCTGGGATCGGCCGGTAGAGCAGGGTGACGCGCTTGCGCAGCAGTCCCGGGGAGGGCTCCAGCACCCGCTTGAGGGAGGACGAGGTGAAGTGTCCTTCCGGGCCCTGGTACATCGTCCAGGACTTCGACACCGCCCGGTCGTGGCGGTAGTGCTCGAACCCGTCCTGGGCGAACGACGGTCCGGCGTCCTCCCAGCCCAGCCCGGTGCCGGTCTCGGCCTGCATCTGCTCCACGATGGAGGCGACGGTCGGGTCGTAGGCCACGCGGGTGAAGTCGGTGATCTGGGCGGAGGTGCAGGCACGGACCGCCCCGGCCCCGGTGCCCTGCAAGCCCCCGACCAGTCCGGGCAGGCGGGTGCCGATATCCTCGGCCATCTCCTCCCAGCCCCGGTCCCCGGTCTTGCCATCGTGGCGGCGTCCGTCGAACGTGACCGTCACGCGGGCCACCAGCTGCGGGGCCCCGCCGTGGAAGGTCTCCCCGATCCGGTCGGTGACCGCCCTCGCGTAGTCCGGGGACGACTCGGTGCGGTTGGCATGAAGCAGGTTGGTCAACCGCAGCCCGGAGTCCGGGGAGGACTCGATGGTCACCGACGCCCCACGGATCCCCTCATCCAGGCCTCGCTGGGTCAGCCAGGACCCCCACACCGCGACCCGGTGGTCGACCTGTTCCTGGTCCACCAGCGAGTCTCCGTCGGGGTGGGCCTCGATGACCACGGAGTAGTTGTACACCCCGGCCCCGGCCACCCGGATCAGCCCGAAGGCGTTGCCGTAGGAGTCGGTGAACTCGGCCAGCTCGGAGCGGGCCATCAGGCCGGGCAGGCGGGTGGCCCCGTCCGGGGTGCCCTTGCCGGTCGGGCCGGCCAGGTACACGTCCCGGCCGGACTTCTCTTTCACACGTTGAGCCAGTCGCAAGGCGATCCTTCCGTAGATACTGCGTCCATCGCGTTTGGTGACCTTCAGCAGCAGCACCGCCACCGCGGCGGCCACCACGAGCCCGAAGGCGATGTACCACCGGCCCGTTGCCATGAACAGGATGCCCAGCAGCACCACCGGGACCAGGGACAGGCTCACCCCCATGGACAACCCGCCCAGTCCGGAGCGGCGGGGTACCGTGAGGTTGCCGAACACCTGCGGCTCGATCCGGACGGACTCGGTCGTGCTCATCAGCGGTCTCCTTCATCGTCCAGGGCCCGGTCCACCCGGGCACCCTCGGCGGCCTGCGACCCGGCCTGACTGGCCTGGCTGTACCGGTTGATGGCTTCTGCCCACTTACCCCGGTTGGAGGCACCGCCCGTTGCCGTTCCCGCCGAGCCACCGGAAGCCTGATCCCCGGTGGTCGCTGGGGCCCCGGAAGTGGCGCCCGACGCCGGAGGAGCACCGGCCCCCGAGGCCGAGGGCGACCCGGAGCGTGACGCACCCGCATCGGATCCGCCGGCAGCGGACCCGCTCGGGGACGCCCCGTCGACGCTGGCTCCGGACGGTGCGCTGCTGGAGCTGTCGGTCGAGGCGCCCCTCTCGGTGGCCCCGGACTCGGAGGAAGAACCGCTGCCCGCTCCTCCGGCCGTCGGGCCCGTGCCTGCGGCGGACTCTCCCGTGGAGGACGCGCCCCCGGCCGGCCCGGCCCCCATGGACGAGGGACCACCCGAGCCGCCTGCCCCCAGAGAAGACCCTGAGCTGCCAGCGGCACCGGTACTGGTTCCAGCGCCTGCACCTCCGGCGGTCAGCGCACCGGCCCCGCCCCGGGCAGCCATCGCCCCGGCCCCGACCCCGCTGGCCAGCACCGCAGCACCGGCGGCGACCCCGGCAGCCCCGGACAATGCCGCACCCCCGGAGAATCCGCCGGAGCCCACGGCGGCGGCCGGGACGATGAACTTGATCAACCCCGGCAGGGCGAAGGCCGCCAGCACCAGGATCAACAACCCGGTCAGGGCCGAGACCAGTCCGGCCCCGAGGTCCGAGGTCTGGGACAGGTCGGTGTCGTTGACCATCATCCGGAAGCCCAGGGCGTAGATGCCGGCCGCGACCGGTTTGAACAGCAGCAGGGCGATCAGCCACCCGTTGGCCTTGCGCCAGGCCTGGTTGCCGGACTCGGTCCCAGAGGCGGCGGCCACCACGGCGATGAACGCCATCAGGATCACCAACATCAGGTTTCGGAAGATCATGAACATGAAGTTCACGCCCGCACCCAGCAGCATCAGAAGGTAGACCACGAACGCCACCCCGTAATTGCTGGCCATGGCCCCGGTCGCGGGGACGAGCATTTCCATCGAGGAGTTGCCCGCGGTGGATCGGTCCAGCAACCACCGGGCCGTCTCGTCCCCGGCCGTGAGCAGGATCGGCACCGCAGCCATGTAGACCCCCGTTGCCAACACCAGATTGATGATCGGCTTGGCCAGGTTGACCGCACCGGAGCGGACGTCCTCGGTCATCACCAACCGGATCAGACCGATGAAGAAACCGATCACGGCGAAGACCCATACGAACCAGCTCAGGTCCTGCTGGAGCAGATTCAATCCCGGCGAGTCCAGGTTGGGCGCTGGGACCTCCATCCACCACGTGCCGATGATCTTGGCCAGCTCCACGGCCCCGTCGTAAAGGCCCTCGACCATGCTCGCGAAGGCGTCATTTGCAAACTCACCTGCAACGCAGCCAAGGTCCCCGAAAGTGCAACCCGCCATGATGCCCTCCTACCGCCAGCGAACGTATCCGCTGGTGTCCTCGAGTACGGACACGCGGGGCTGATTGCCAGGTCCCTCGAGGTTGAGGCGCCAATCCCCGGCCTCCTCATCCCAGACCATCTCCATGACAACGGAAGTGTTGGTCCCCGCTGCCGAGGTCCAGTAGTCAACGGTTGCTGTGTTCTTGTCTGCAGCCAAGACACGGAAGCCCTCGAAAATGGCCCGTTCATAGTCAGGCGAACCCTCTGAAACGCTAGCTATTGCGGCATCCCGACCCGGTCCGGGGACCGCGCCGTCTTCGTCCCCTGCGCTGACAGCAGCGAAGACGTTGGGGCCAGCGAACACAGCTCCTACGGGAGAGCGCTCGAAGCAACTCCACATGCTTCCTTCGCGTTCGGAAGGTCCATACCGCTCGGAGGTAGGAACTAACCATCCATCTGGGTGGGTCTTCCAGACGGTTTCCGGGGCTTCGGTGGGAACTTCTTGGTTCGCGTTGCTGGCGGTGCAGGCTGTACCGGCCTGGGTGGGCGCCGAGGTGGGTGCCTGCTCTGTGGTGGTTGGCGTGGTGGTGGTCTGTGGTGCGGTGGTGGTGTCGCGGGGCCAGATGACCACGCCGACGATGATGCCGACGAGCAGGACCACTAGGAGCCCGCCAGCAACCCACCATCCCAGACTGAATCCGGTCTGGGGTGCGTCGGTGTTCGTGTTCCTGGCCATGGTGGCCTCCTTCGCTGGGTGTCGTTGCTGGAGGTGGCGGGTGCGCTAGACGAAGACGCGCATGATGGCCCCGGCGCCGGTGGCTAGTCCGCAGACGATGATCGCGATGGCCAGCCCCTTCAGGCCTTGGATCTCGCGGCCGGTGAAGGCGGCGAAGACCAGGGAGCCGGCTGAGGCGAGGAATCCGGCCACGCCGATGATGATGACGATCCAGCTGATCCAGTTCAGCAGGGTCGTGATGCCCTCGGTGCCCGGGGGCTGTTCCGGGGTGGGGTTGGGGATGACGCTGGCAAAGGTCGAGGCGTGGGCCATGAGGTCCATCAGCATGGTGGGTGCTCCTTATCTCGGGGTGTGGAAGGCGTGGATGATCTTGGTGAGTCTGCGCGGCAGGCGTTCGGGGTCCGGGGGTAGGTGCCGCCATGCCTCGATCCACGGCAGGTGAGCGCCGCGGGGAACCTTGCGCGCCAGTCTCTTGACGGTCTTCTTCTGGCCGTCGGTCAGGGTGGGCCCGTCATCGACCAACACCAGCCCTAACAGGGTCGAGGCGGGCAGTTGGCCGGCGGCCCACTGGTGGGTGAAGGCCTCGGCGGCGGCTAGGCCGGAGTAGTGGGTCCGGGCCACCGCCAGCACGTGCAGGGTCGGCAGGGGCCGGGTCCACCCGCCGGCGACCGGCCACCCGGTGCCGGCATCCAGGGCGTCCTCGCCGAACAGGGAGGCGACCGTGGTGGTACCCGCTCCCCCGTGCAGTCCGAAGACGGTCACGGCCCGGAAGTCCGTCACGGTGGTCTGTGGCCAAGGGGCCGAGTGTGTCTGCGGTTCTACCGCGACTTCATCAGGTGATTGAGGGCCGCGGTACACGATGTCCTCCCCCAGGAGGTCATCGAAAGTCTCCGGACCGCTCTGACGAGGCGATTCGGGCGCGACGATAAAAGGGTTCCCCCGTTGGGCCACCGTTGCTCATCCCCTTAGCATGTGACTGGCCAATACAGCCAACATAAGCACTCACAGCTGCCTGCGTCAATATGGGTAATAAATCTTATTGTGGTTATTTCGCTTGACGAAGCTAACTGGTGAGTGAAGACTATGGAGTGTGATGATGAACGACCCCAAGGCCGTCGACTCACTGTTGGAAGGACAGCCTGAACTGCTGACCACCGACGAGATCGCGGAGCTGATGCGTGTCTCCCAGGGCACCGTCCTGCGATGGATGAAGGAGCAAGGCCTGCCGGCGATCACCGTGGGGCCACGACTGCGCCGAGTGCAGCGCGATCACTTCCGTGACTGGCTGCTGAATGCCGACGAGATCGACGACCACAGAGACTGACGTTTCACCTCGGGGGGGCAGTGGACGACAACGCAGAGACAGACTTCGATGTTGAGGCGGTACCGGCGTTCCCGGTGCTGACCCTGTCGTGGGACGAGGACACCGAACGGACCGAGCTGAACGGGGTCCCGGTCGAGGCCACCCCCGGGGAGGACTATCGGCAGGCCGCCATCGGTGCCGTGGTCCGCGAGATCCGGCGCCTGGACCTGCAGGCGGTGCGGGTGCGGGTGCTCTCCCCCACTGACGAGGCCTGGGACATGGTCGTCACCGCCACTGGGGACGTGCACGACACCACCGTCCCTGAACCGACCGCCGAGAAGCCTCAGCGTGGGCCGCGCCGGCGCTGGCTGCTCATCGGGGCCAGCACCCTGGGCGTGCTCGCCCTCGGCGGTCTGGGCGCCGCCGTGGCCGTGTCGGTGGCAGGGGCAGGTGAGAGCGTCCAGGAATGGACCGTCCCGGGGGTGGACCAGCAGATCCCGGTGGCCCTGCCTGAACGGTTCAGCCCGCGCTCGGCGTGGTCGGTGCCGGTGGCCGAGGACTCCGATGTGGCGGTGCTGGACACCGGGCACATCCTCTCCGCCGACCCCGACGGCACCCTGACCGCCCGCGTCCCGGAGACCGGCAAGCCGGTCTGGCGCGGCACGAACGCCCCGGCCGACCTCACCGGGGCCGTACACACCGACTGGGCCGGCACCCCCTCCCTGGTGGCCAAGGCCGGCAACGAACTGCGTCTGTGGGACCTGCTCACCGCCGAGGACGGGTCCACCGTCCCGGCCAAGACCATCCCGGTGGAGCAGGCCTGGCGGGTCGAAACCCGCGGCGCCCGGCCCCTGGTGGCCAAGCAGCACTGGATCGTAGGCATCCCGGCAGCCGGGAACGACCTCACCGACGTCGTCATCCCCGCCGGAACGCGGGCCCTGACCGTCACCGGCGACAACCAGATCATCACCGCCTCCGAATCCAGCCTCTACACGGTCAACGCCGACGGCACCGTGGCCGGCCAGAAGCCCTACGCGCCCCCGCCCGGCGCCACCGGCTCCCCGGATACGTCGTGGATGCTCGACGCCGAGCATGCCCTGCTGGGCTGGAACACCGAGAGCTCCTCCACCGCCATGGCCATCATCCAGGTTCAAGAAGGTTCCACGCTGGCCACCGCCGAGGTACCGCACGCCCCCGACCAGCGCCAGCAACCCCTCGTGGACCCCGAGGGGCGCACCGCGGCCTTCGGCACCCTCGCCCTCACCTGGGGCGAGCAGCCCCTGCTGCGCCCGCTGCACCGTTTCAAGACCTCCACCGTTGATGGCACCACCGCCTACGGTCTGGCCGGCCGCACCAACCCCGCCAGTCTCGACCTGCGCTCGATGGACACCTCCCCGGTGCCGTGGGAGGCCTACACCGACGAGGACCCCGCCCCCGACCTGGTGGACGCCGACGCGGCCTACGTCGTCGCCGACACGCTCGAGGACACCGTGCTCTACCGCTCCGAACCCGCCACCGACCCGACCGGCGACCCAGCCGATGACTCGGCTGATGATTCCCAGGAGAAGTGATGATCCGCATCCAGATGACCTCCCCCACCCACGCGATACTGACCACCGACACCGAACAGACCGAGGTCACCTGCACAGCCGGTGAGCAGCTCATCGACCAGGTGATCGAGCACCTGGTCCGACGCGCCCGCCGCGACGGCACCCGACTCATCGCCCAGACCGACGACGCACCCCCGACGTGGCTGGCCGTGGACCCCACCGGCACCGTCACCCCGCTGGACCACCAGCCCGATCCGATCCCGGCAGACCCAAAAGCCCCAAATACCCCCCAAACGGGACTAAAGGCTCCTAGCGCGGACACCGGCACCGCCGTGCCCGCGCTGGAAGCCGCGCTGGCTTCGACGGCCGCCCGGCCCGAATCCGCCGCGCGACCGACCGCCCACCGGCCCAACCCCTTCACCACCCCCGCACCCACCTCGACGCCCACGTTGGGGTCCTCGGCTCCGGCAGCGGTCGCACCTCAGCAGGCGGCCGCCCCGGTGGCCCCGGCGGCTCCGACTCGGCGCAGCCTGCGGGAGACGACCTTCCTGGTCCCGGACACCACCACCGAACCGGCCACCCAGGGTTGGCGGGCCGCGCTGAACAGCCTGGGTCTGCGGATCCCGCCCTCGATGGCCGAACTGGCCGAACGGGCGGACGTGCGGATGGTCTCTCAGCATTGGCCCGGCCCGCGCACCGTGGCTGTGGTCAACCGCAAGGGCGGGGCGAACAAGACCCCCACCGTTGCCCTGCTCTCCGCCGTGCTGGCCCGACACGGGGGCGGACCGGTGCTGGCCTGGGACAACAACGAGTCCCAGGGCACCCTGGGCTGGCGCACCGAACAAGGCCCGCATACCGCCTCCGTGCTGGACCTGGTGGACTCCTCCACCCGGCTGCTCTCCCCGGAAACGAACACCGCAGACCTGGCGCACTTCGTCCACCACCAGCCCGCAGATAAGTACGACGTGCTCCGCTCAGACGGCAACGACGAGGGCGACCATGAGGTCACCGCCGAGGAAGTCGATATCGCCCACCAGGTCGCCTCCCGGTTCTACCGGATGATCATCATGGACTCCGGCAACACCGCCCGCTCGGCCAACTGGCGACGGATGATTGACCACACCGACCAGCTCGTCGTCCCGGTCACCGCTATGGAAGACCGCGCCGAAGCCGCCCTACTGACCCTGCAGACCCTAGAATCCCGCGGCGGCCACGACGCCGAGCTGGCCCGCAATGCCGTGGTCATCGTCTCCGAGTCCACCGACGCCGGACGCGGGCTCGGCGGCGACGCGCTGAAGAAGGCCCGCGCTGAGGCCCAGCGAATCGCCGAGGGCTTCACCCCGCTGGTCCGCGCCGTGGTCAGGGTGCCCTACGACCCGGCCCTGGTGCGTGGGCTGATCCGCTACGACGGGCTGCGGCCGGGCACCCGGCGGGCCTGGCTGGCCGCCGCCGCGGCCGTCGCCCAGGGCTTCTGAGGACCGCCCGCCGTGGACACCTCCCGCAGCCTGCTGCCCGTCGGCGCCGCGGCCGCCGTCGTGGGGCTGCTGATCCTGATCCCGGTGATGCTGATGATGCTGGACGACCAGCCCACCCCCGCTGCTAACACCGGGTGCATCCCGGCCGGTGGCAGCGCCACGGGCATCCCCGAGCAGTACCGCCAGGACGTCACCGCCGCGGCCACCGAGGCCGGAGTCCCGGCCGCACTGGTCGCCGCCCAGATCCAGACCGAATCCGGCTGGGACCCCCACGCCCGCTCCCCCGTCGGGGCCCGAGGCATCGCTCAATTCATGCCCGACACCTGGGACGAATACGGCCAAGGGGCCGACCCCCTCGACCCGCAGGCCGGGATCGCCGCCCTGGGCCGGTACCTCAAAGCGATCCGGACTCAGGTCCAGCACCTGGGCGCCACCGAGGCCGAGCGGATCGACCTCACCCTGGCCGCCTACAACGCCGGCCCCGGATCCGTCCAGGAGCACAACGGCATCCCCCCGTTCCCGGAAACCCAGGACTACGTACGCAAGATCAACGACCTGGCCCAGCTGAACTACTCCGCCGACTGCGCCCCCTTGGGAGGCTCCGTCATCGGCGAGCTGGGCACCGGGGAATGGACCCACCCGCTGCCCGGCGGCATCCTGACCAGCCGCTTCGGCTACCGCGGCTGCGTCGCCGGGGTGGTGTGCAACGAGTACGTCTCCACCCACCGCGGCCTGGACCTCTCCACCGGAGGCGGAGCCACAGTCGTGGCCCCCACCGACCTGCGTGTCACCGCGGCCGGGGTAAACCAGTACCAGGGCCACTACATCGTCGGACGGATGACCGAGGACCCCGGGCTGGTCTTCCAGTTCCACCACTGCGCCCCCGGCACCCTCCAGGTCGGTCAGGGCGACACCGTCGCTGCCGGCACCCCGCTATGCGTGGAGGGCAGCACCGGGAACTCAGCCCGGGCACACCTGCACTTCCAGATCAACGCCCCTGAGGCAGACGACACGCGCCCCACCTACACCCATGCCCTCGACCCCTATCCGATTCTGATCCAGAAGGGCATCGCCCTATGAGACGTACTCGAATCCTGCCGCTGCTCGCCCTTGCGGCCCTGATGGTGATCGGTGCCGGTGTGGCCCTGGCCTTCGCCCAACCCTGGAACCGTGACGAGCCGGCGCCCAGCACCACGCCGACCACTCCCCCCGCTGCCACGGCTACCTCGGACGATCCGGGCGCCAAATCCATCAGTGACCGTGAACAGATCGCCCTGGACGCCGCCCGCATCATGACCACCTGGACTCCGGCCAATGACCTCAATCGCACCGCCGCCGAACTCCGGGCCCGGCCCTTGATGACCGCAGAGCGCGCCCAGGCCGTCACCGCCCCGGAGCGGCCCGCCACCGGCACCGAATGGCTGGAAGCCGCTGAACGCGGCGCCACCTCCGAGCCCAGCGTCGAGCTCAACCACGCCACCGAGCTCACCGACACCGGCGTTTCTGTCACCGCCACCTGGACCTGGGACTCCCCCGACGGCAGCGAGATCGCCGAAGAACCCAGAACTCAGCCGCGGATCTACTACTTTGAATTCACCCAGGAGAACAAGATCCATGACTACAGCTACTGAGTCTGCACTTCAGCACGCTACGGCGTGTCTGCCGACACCATTAACAGTTATCCGGTTTGCTGGGGTGGTCAGCTCGAAAGGCTTGCAAAGGAGAAAGGTGAAGAGTCATGGGAAGGCTTAAGCACCCCAGTGGTGATCGCGCCCTCATCGCAGGACGTATCCCCGTCGACTACGACCGAAAACTCAAAATGTATACGAAACAGACGGGCCACACCCGGTCTGACCTCGTCGCCGAACTCGTCATCGCTTTCCTCGACCAGAACGACCCCGAACATGCTTCCGGCCAGACCATGGCCGAGTTCTCAGAACTCCAGAAGGCGAGCTGATGAAGATCTAAGCGCTTAAACGCCGAAGGACCCGCGCCAACGGGTCCTTCCAGCGAATATGAACTTTCCATTGCCCTGATCCGAACCGTTGCCACGCTCCCGGGTCAGGGGCTTTACCTTCCGCGTCCGCCAAGACGCTTCTGGAGGTCTGTTGCCCACTATAGCCATACCCTCAAGCCGTGGAGAAGTCGCCACGGCGTGTCACGCAGCCTGGTCGCTCACCCGCGCGATCAGCCCGCGCTCCACCGTGCGTGTGGCCGTCGCCGACGCCGGCGGTACGGTCCTGAACCACTACGGGGCCCACCAGCGCACCAGCTCGGGCCCCCCTTCCCTGCCTTGGGCCGTCTATCTGGCCCGCGTTGACCGCCGGTACCGCCTGTTGGCCTTCGACCTTGACGCCAAGACGCCCGGGGCCGCCGATGCCGCCGCCCGTGAAGCCGAGATCATCGCCGGACTGCTCCGCGATGCCGGCCTGTCCCCCATCATCTGTGCTTCCGGCCCCTCAGGTGGCCGCCACGTCTGGACAGCCCTGGCCGATTCCATCGACGCCGACACTGTCGCCACCCTGGCCCGACTGGCCCGACACCTGTGTCCCACTCTCGATCTGGCCCCGTTGACCAACCCCGCCACCGGTTGTGTTCGTCCGCCCGGGACACCGCACCGCGCCGGCGGGGCTTCAACGGTCCTGTCCGGAGACCTGGACGCACTGATCACCCCCACCGGTACAGCGGACCAGGTCCGAGGCTTGGTGGAGCACCTCTCCACCCTCGTCGGCGCTATGGAACCAACAGGGAGCCTCCACTTAGACCGGCCCTTGCCCCTGGACGACCACGGACACCCCTACCTGCCCGGGCCCCGACGCGAGCTGCCCCCCGCCAGCAAGACTGCCCTGTCCGAGGATGGTGCGGCCGGAGATGCCTCCGCCGTGCTCTGGCGCGTGTTGATTGGCGCTGCCTCGGCCCGCTGGAAACACTCTGACATCGCCGCACTCGTGGCGGCCAGCCCCGGACTGGAACACCTGCGCACCTACCGACTCTCCACCGGAACGGCAATGCTGCGCGTGCGTCGCGACCCCCGAGACATCGCTGCCACCCTGGCCCGGCAGTGGGCCAAGGCCGTCACCCACGTCGCCACTAGCCCCCGCCAAATCGGTGACGACCCCACCTTCGACGCCCGCGCCGACACCATCGCCTCACACATTCGCGCCCTGCAAGAACGCGCCGATGCTACCGCCGGACGCTGGACCCACGGCCGCGGGCCAGCCGACCGCCGCATCCTCGATGTCCTCAGCGTCCTTGCCCTACAAGCTATGAAGACCGATTTGGAGGCCGACACCCGCCGCCTGGGACTACTCGCCGGCATCGGCCGCGAAACAGCCCGCGTGGCCCTGCTGCGCCTGTCCGCCGACGGCTGGATCTCCAAGGCACAAGACGCCGAGGGACCCCATGCAGCGCATTGGCGAGTAGGCCCCCACCTAGATATCCACAGGAACCCTAGCGCGGGTCGGTCACAAGCGGACCCGCGCCCCGTAGGGGCCGGGGCCGCAGAAAGACTTACCCTGCTCCGCACGCTCACCACCCGTACCCACGCCTGCGCCCACGACGCCTTCACACTGGGACCGGGGCTTGGACTCCTTGCTGGGAACCTCTACGCCAGGACTAACACCACACCCCAATCCCTCACCGACTTGGCCGCTGAGATCGGTACCCCCTTATCCCAGGCCGCTAGGCTTCTGGACGGGCTCACTGTGGCCGGACTGCTCATCCACTCCCCCACCGGCTGGCGCCGTCACACAACTGACCACCGCCGGGCTGCCGCTAAACGCTTAGAGACCGACGGACGACTCGCCGAACGGACCAGCCGCTACCAACTTGAACGAGAACTTTGGGCCTGGTGGCGGGCCGAACAAGCATGGATGCAGGCTTCCCGCAGAGCCGCCCGATCTCGACGTGCGGGCCCCGGTCAACTTGCCCTCACCCCCGAACTGGGCACTAACGCCTACGGCGCCCACCCCCGCCGTGCCGATGGGAAAGCTGACTACCGACGGGCCCGTTGGCTACTGGCGACCGGTCAAGCTCCCACCGGACGAACGCGGAACCACCAGAGCCCCTCGAGAATGCAGGCTGCCTGACCTTCCCATGGCACCGGCATCTCGAGATATACAGTCCCACTCCCCCACCACACGACGGCGCGCTCTTCACAGAGAATCAAACGGACCGCTCCGTTTCCGTCGACCCCAGGGCTGACACGAGAAAGACTCATGTTCAGGCACCGAGCGGCGCGAGTCCAGTACCCTCACGCGGAGCAAATCGCAGCGCCTCAATACTCGGCTTCGCTAAGCTGCCATGCTCTGTTACTCCGGAAGTAACAGAGGCCGGTAGTACCGAACTCTGTATCTCCGTGAGTTTGTATGCCTGTATATCTGTATATCTGTATATCTGTATATCTGTATATCTGTATATCTGTATATCTGTATATCTGTATGTCTGTCGGTCTCTAGGCGGCGAGATGATTCAAAACCTCGTCGGCCGCCCCTGATTGAAGGGCAGGGCTGTCGTTCCTTCGCAGGCTTGCAGGGCGCCGATGACGAAGTAGGGAGGCACCTAGGTTAGCCTCGCCCCTCGGGCCTTTCTCCGTCGTAGCTGTGTCAGTGTCTCGCTATGGGAATCACTGAGTCTGTGAGTATCTGAGTTCAGGAGTCTGTCAGTGCGGTACTCTGTCAGCAGTAGATTACCTGCTGATGAGAGCCGTCCACTGAAGACAGTTCCGACGTCTGGCGTGGATGCAGCAAGACGTCAGTGGGGAGGCCGTGTTGCCGGCCTCCTCTGCTGCTCGAAGATGGAGTCGTAAGAGCCGCCGCGCGAGCCAAGGGAGTCGACCCGGGTTTGCGCAGTCACTGACTCTGTCAGTGTGCGACTCCGCAAGTCTGTGACTCTGTACTCTGTAAGTTTCTCATCGGCTGCCGCTTAGGTACGCGGGACTCCGGCAGTCACACAGCCCCCAGAGTTCAGGGGTATCGGCGTGGCGTAGGGCCGTGCCTTTATCAACAACTAGAGTCTCAATGACAGAGTTCCAGATTAACGGACTCCAGGACTAACAGAGTCTGTGGCCGATTCGGTGCCGTTGTGCGCCGATCCGAAGAGGAGAGTGCATGAGGATCGTCTCTGTGATTAACGAGAAGGGTGGAGTCGGTAAGACCACCAGCGTCATGGCTCTGGCGGCGCTAGCCGCCGAAACGGAGCGCGTCCTCGTGGTGGATTTAGACCCACAGGGATCGGCCATGGACTGGGGGAGTGCGGCCGAGAACGCGGGCAAAGAACTCGACTTCCAAATCGTCACGGCGAAAAACCCGGCCGATCTGAAGGAGATGCGGGGGCTGGACTTTGACCTCATTGTCGTAGACACTCCGGGCAACCTGCAGAACGCCGACCTGCTGCGAGAGATCGCCGAGTACTGCGACCACGTCATCCTGCCCACTGAGCCCACTGCGATGGCGGTGCGCCCGTTGGTGCGCACCTGGCAGGACGTCGTCGAGCCCACCGGAACGGCCTACTCGGTGCTGTTGACCCGCACCGACCCCCGCGTGCCTCGAGACGTCGAAGACACACGGGAACTCCTCACCGGCCTTGAGTTGATCGTGCTCGAGCCGCACGTGCGCTCCTACAAGGTGCACGAACGCGCCTCCATTGACGGCACGGTCGTCACCGGGTACGAGAAGAGTCGAATGAGCGAGAAGGCCGCCGGGGACTACCGCTCCGTGCTTAAGGCGCTGCGTAAACAGTGGAAGAACGAAAACACCGAAGGAGAAGCAGCCTGATGGCCAAGGTGCGCATGACCGACCTCAGTGACCTGCTCGGGGCAAAGAAGGCCGCAGGAGCCGGGGCTGCTCCCGGACCGGAGGCGGCATCGGAGACGAAGGTGCCCGCGGCGGAGAGACTCTCCCCGGCGGCATCTGAAAAGGCCATCTCGGCCGCCAAGAGCTCAACTGCGTCCAACGCATCGACCCCCAAGACGACCACGACTGAGGCATTGACTAGTACGTCCCCGCGTACCGCAGACCAGGGGAGTAGTGCGTCGAAGTCCCAAGCCTCGGCACCAGCGTCGGATCCTGGAATGCCGCGGTATCTGACCCTGATGCGCAAAGAAGCCCGCATTACGCCAACGCAGGCCGATGAACTCAGCCGCCTCGTCCGGAAGTTGAACCGAACCCGGCATGGACAGGGGGAGCGAATCACGGACAACACGCTGATCCGCGTGGCTATCGGCCTGCTCATGGAACGGGTAGGCGACCTTCGAGGCACCACCGAGGCCGAACTGTTTCAGTCGTTGGGTCTCGAGCCCGCAGAGTAACGGCTTTCCATGATCACAGAGCAAGGGAGTGCGGAAGTACGTAACTGCCGAACTGCCACACTCTGTTACTCTGTTTCTTCCGACAGATTCTGAGGCGGGCATTTCTGGCGGGACTCATGGTTGTCTGCACGGCAGTCGGCTGAACTCCCGGACCCGTCATGCAGTGGGGGAGTGGGGGAGGGGCGTCTGAGTAGTTTGAGGGACGTGAAGCGGCTTTGAAATGGTGCACTGAGGCGAGTAACGAGCCGAGATTCTCGGATGCAGGGCGCAGTTCTCGGGCCGGATGGAAACTCGAGCCCAAGTCTAGGTTCGTAGCAGGCACGCGACGACAATGGTGCGGGCAGCGCGCTGGTGGCCGGTCCCAAGGACAGTTCCGGTCGCCATTTCCCCCGTGGAATCCTGCATTAGATGCACGAAGGCTACGGTCACCAGCACCTAAAGATCAGAGCTCACTGCGGACCAATTCTCGGGACGTCTGCTGAGTCTGCGGCCGACCTGCATCGACGTTTGAATGTCTGCGGACAGCAGTCCATGCACCTACTGCAACTCCCGTGAGTTGAACGCCGATAAGCTATCTTATGTCAAGTAGACCATGACATGTTTGCATTTCTCGCACATCGTGCGGAAGCGGATAACGTTTTTACGTTCCCCCAATCCCTACCTGACGTGGGGATCACATGATGTGTCGCCGCTACTCATGGTGCGGCGTGCTGTGATGGGAATGCCGTCGGATCCATCGGCAACCCATGCATGTGATATGGATCACGTGATTTGAGTGGGATTCACATAGCTATTTGCCCTGGATCGGGAGACAATGGGGCATGACTACAGCACCCATGGCACCCCGCGTGGGACTCGAGGCCCATATGAATGCCCATAAGTGGGCACTGCCCAAGGTCATCGAAGAGCTCCGCGGAATCCTCGGCGCCCGCTTGGTTGCCTATCTGGGCGGGGTCAAAGAAACCCGGGCCGTGACTGACTGGATCAATGGCAAGCGCGAGCCGGGTTCAGAAGCTGTCAAGCAGCGCCTTCGAGATGCTTACCAGATTGCTGCTCTTCTGGCTGAAGTCGAAGCAAACGGCGTGGTGCAGACGTGGTTTATGGGCATGAACCCCCAACTCGACGACAGGGCTCCTGCCCGCTTGCTTCGCGATGGCGGACCTAATGCAGCGACCGAAGTCTTGGGCGCAGCGCGGGCCTATATCGCCATGGCGAGCTAGGGCATGCCACTGCAGATCCACAACGCACCGAGCCACACTGTCTGGCGCGTCGGTTACGAACCGAACCCACTGGGCTGGAGCGGATGGGAGCACGCCCACGACGGCCGCTTTCCAGGCAGGTGGGACGACCCGGACGGCCGGTTCAGAACGCTCTACGTCGGGGCAACCCTCAAGGGCTGCCTCCTAGAGGTCCTCGCTCACGCTCGCAAAGACATGTACATGGCTAAGGAACTCGGAGAGATCAAAGAGGAGCCCGAGGACGCCCAGAACCACCCCACCGTGAACCCGGGAGAGGTGGACCGAGACTGGCTGAAGACCCGGTGCGCGGCAGAGGCCACCTTGTCCGGGACCTACTGCGCCGTCACGACTGTCGAAACGGTTGCAGCACTGTACAAAGACTTCATTGGCCTGGCCTTGGAGTCCGGCCATGAAGACTTCGATGTGGCTCTGCTAAAGAACGCCGGTCCAGAGGGCCGGAAAATCACCCGGGCCGTCTCGGCATATCTGTACCTTCAGGATGGAGTGGACGGGGTCGAGTTCACGTCCCGGCACGGTGATGAGGAGCGCATGTGGTGCATCTATGAGCAACCGCAGGAGCAGACGCGCGTGAGCCAGCACCTGATGGATCTGGGGCCGCGACACCTCGCTGAGGACACCCCGGAGCTCGTTGAGGTCTTCGAACTTTTAGGCCTGCGGTGGGCGGATCTCTAGAACCGACCATCACGCGGCGCGCGGCATCTGCAACGACACGGAGAACCAGGCCCGCTTCAAGCTCGAATCTGTCCGGCGACAACCTTGTCGTCCTTGCCTCACCCCAGGAGCCCGGGCGATGCTGCGCCCACGCCAGCACTGACCATCCCAGGTGTCTACCCCTGACTCGTGGACCCCGGAGCCAGAATCGCCATGACATCAGTTGACTGGATTTGGTCTGCGGCCGCCCTGCATCAACTGCCCCGGGTGCGGAAGTGCTCCCTGAGGCCCGGGATGGCGAAGTCCAACAGCCCGTGTCCGACGGACTCAATCAGCCCGGCGTCGATGAGGCGGGCCCGGTAGTTGCCGACCGTGTTGCGGGCGTCGCCGAGCCGGTGGCTGATGTTGGATGTCCTTGAGGGCCCGTCGTCTTCGGCCATGGCCTGCAGGAACTCCAGGTCCTTGGGCGAAGCCGAGGCCAGCGCGGCCCCGATGACCATGCGGGTATTGCGTCGACGCGCAGCCGCGATGGCCGTTCCGACATCTTCTGCCGTCAGTGGTCGATCGGTGGACTCCGCCACCTGCCACAGGTGGTATCCGACCAGCTGGATCAAAAACGGGTACCCACCCGTGGCCTCGGCTGCAGTGCGCAGAAGGATCGGGTCGACCTGATGTGGCACCGCGGCGAAGGCCGCGCGGTAGGAGGCCTCGACGTCGTCGATCGCCGCGGCATGCAGGTCGATCCTGTCAGCCCGGCGCAAGAACGTGGCCACGCCCTCGTCCAGCAGGTCCGACACGGCGGCCGGCAATCCGGCGAACACCAGCGCCACTGGCAGGCCGGCACGGATGAAATGCTGCACGGAGGCCGCCAGCTGGGCCAGCTCGTCCCGGTCGGCCCCGTGGATCTCGTCGACGGTGATCGCCAACCCGGTCCCCCGGTCATCCAGCAACCGGAGCAACCTCTCCCCCAGCTGGCGCCACCCGCTCTGCTGCTCGGGGGGAAGCTCGGTGTGCACCGAAAAGCCTGCGACGCCCACCCCGGTGATCCGCCTGCCGGACGGACCCGAGCCCAGCTCCTCGGCCACGGGGCGCATCGCCTCCCCGATCCGGCCCAGGAACCCGCGGGTTGCCGTCTCGGAGACCACCACCCATCCGGCCCGCCGGGCGGCGTCCTCAGCCTCTCCCAACATCACGGTCTTACCGACACCGCGAGCCCCTGTGAAGATCGTCAACAGGCCCGGTGCCCCAGAGCGGATCCGCAACCCGTACTCGAACTCGTCCAACAATCCTGCCCGACCGACCAGCTGCGGCGGTTCCGCCCCTGCTGTGGGGCGAAACGGATTCAATTGCGCCACGACCACTCCCGGTGTACTTGTGTGTACCTTGTGAACATCAGTGTACGGGGTGAACGAGAGTGTTCTTTCGCCTTGCGTGGATGCCTGCTGGTGAACGGTCAAAGACTCTGTGAGTCACGGACTCTGTATGTCCGCAACTCTGTCATGAGTATGTCCCGGCCGCGCTCGGCGTCCTCAGGGAGGGTTATGGAGTGGAGTTTGAGGACCCCTGCCTCTCTTCCTGTTCGCGTACCGGACGCCACCGTGGGACCTGGCGGTCCAGCCACTGCAGCCGCCCTGGCTCCAGGGTTCCGGCGCGGTAGGCGCTCTGCTGGGCATAGGCCCACACCGCCAGACTGTTCTCCAGGTCGCCGGGCCTCTTAGTGTGCTGGGGCAGCCGGCCCTGGTCGTGGAGGAAGCGCAGTAGCTCGACCAGGCGTAGTCGCCAATGGGATTCGTTCTCGATCGACCGGTCATCCAACCGCCACGACGGCAACACCCGATCTAATCCACGCTCTCGGTGCAAGGGCAACCGTTCTGCGCGATGGTGGGATCGCTGCGTGATCAGCCAATGGGCCAGGGACCACTCGGAACCAGTCTGCCGGGAGTCATCCGACCGGCGGGCGTGCGGGCGGCGCTGGTGATCCCGGAGGAACTGATCCAGTTCCTTGAGGCGGGCCCGCCAGCGCCGGTCCGGATCCGGCCAGTTCGAGGGCCTGGGACGCGGCCGGTCATGGAGGGCCAGGCGCACCGGGGCGGGACCTCCCCGTAGCGCTTCACCGCGCCGGCGCACGTACTCCCGCACATAGTCCGGGCTCACGTCATTCAAGCGGGCAATGACCGCGGCCGGGACACCCTGATCGGACATCATCACCCATTCAGGATGTGCCCGCCCCTTCCGCTCCACACGCTGAGCCTAACCGGACTTGAGTTCTCACGTATCGGTCTTGTGGATAACCCTGAGAGCTACCAGTCGTGTCGGTCGTAGGGGTCCGTCCAGGAGGACTGTTCCCGGGGGATGCGTTGGACCCAGGAGGCCGGCACCCATGCCTGCACCGGATGATGGGCGTCATCTGGCCACTGGACCAGGACGTGGGTCCGGGTCCAGCGCACCGCCTTGGCATCTTGGACCGGGAAGCTCACCCGCACATAGGGCTCCAGACCTGATGGTGGCCCGGAGGTGTCCTCGGCCCGCCAGGCCTTCGGTCCGCCGAAGACCGTCGGATCCGAGGTCCTGAACAATTCCGCGTTCGCACGGTACGCGCCACCGCCGGAGCGCTTCACCCACGACATGCACACCGCCTTGCCTCGGGCTCGGGGCGCCGCGCAGGCCAGGGGCCACCGCCGTGTTCAGTGCTTGCCGAACACATCAGGCGCTGGCCCGTGGGCGGCTGCCGGCCATGGATTGTTCCAGACCCTGGTCGTCGTGGACGCGGATTAATCGCCAGCGGCCCGAATCGACGTGGTGGCTGATGTCCAGGGTGAGCAGGGGTGCGTTGGGGGCTCGTTCCAGGCGCACTTGGAGCCGCCAGACCTCGTGGTCCACCAGGCCGGGGCCGCGGCCGCGCTCGGCCCGGTACTCCTCGGTCCACCACCGGCGGCGTTCGTACCAGCGGGACGGTTCAGTGGCGACGATATAGCGGCGATGCTCCCAGTCCAGGCGCAGCGGCGGCCCGGCCGTCGTACACGTCACGCCCACCGATTGAGTCAAGGTCCCCACCCTGCATTCCCCTTCCTCGAGGCAATATGCCGACCCCGTTCTGGGGTGAGCGATGACCGGCCCCTGGGGAGGGGCCAGCCTGCGAGGGGAAGACAGGAAGCAACGAGCAAGACCAGCCACCGGGGCGGCCGGTTTGCTCGGCTCCGAGGCTAGGGGAAGCGCCGGACGAGCTAAGAGACGAGCCAAAAAATCGCCGCAGTTGACGGTGGCCTCGAAGCCCTGAGCCCGGTGGTGTTCCTCGCTCGCTCGGAACCCCACCCGAGGGCGGCCGCTGGCGCGGCCGG